>CALZLD010000065.1 GCA_945788225.1 uncultured Clostridia bacterium | reverse complement strand
TCTGCCGAGGATTGCGACATCGATTTGTGTACTACCGTTATTGGAATATGGAGACAAATCGCTGAATCGGAAAGCAGAAATAATATAACTGATACTAGCGAAATCAGGAATGCTCTTGACAATATGAAAAACGCATTAAACAAATTTGATACACTGCTTATTGATGATGTGATAGAACAGATGGATAAAATGCATTTTCCTGACGATCAGGAGGAATTGTTTATAAAACTGAGAGAAGCAGCAGAAAAATGAAATATAGAGCTTTGCAGTAACATTGTCACGGAATGGGAAAATATTCTTTAATTGCTAAAAACCGCAGTCGTGAAAACGGCTGCGGTTTTTAGATTGATATACTGAATAACTATTTATTTTGTAAGTTCAGATGTGCAATGTGGGCATCTTGTTGCTTCAATAGGAATATCGCTTTTGCAGAAATAGCATTTTTTTGTTGTAGGAGCAGCAGCAGGTTCTTCTTTTTTAAGTTTATTGAGTATTTTGACGATAATAAATACTATCAACGCCATTATAACGAAATTGATAAGTCCTGATATAAAGTTACCGTAATTGAGCGTTGCAGCCGCAGCTTCCTTGGCAGCGTCAAGTGTGGCATATTCGTTTCCGTCAAGTGCAATAAACCAGTTTGTAAAATCAAGTTTTCCTGTAAAAATACTGATTACAGGCATAAAAATATCGTCTACCAAAGATTTTACTATTCCGGTAAATGCCGAACCGATAATCATGCCGACAGCAAGATCCATCATATTGCCCTTAACAGCAAATTCCTTGAATTCATTTAAAAACTTTTTCATTAAAATAACCGCCTTTTTAATTTATTTTTCTACATTATATACCATATAACAAAATATTTCAATATTATTCCGAAATATTTTCATACATATACATAGGGACTTATCTTATTGTAAATTTCAATGGTAACACCTTCGACAATATATAGCTCTGTTTTGGATGAGAAATATTCTATCTTATCCCTTGTTTCAAGGATGTTTTCAGCTATTTCAGAGCTTATTGGCAAATTCATCAGTTCGTCGTATGTAGCCTCATTAAGATTGATTTTCTGTATTTCTTTATATGTCGAAGATGTTGTTGTAACGGTTGTTTCAATACTTGTTATTTCGGTTACTGATATTGATGAAGCTTCCGTTTCTGATAGGGTTGAAGTTTCGGTGATAATTGTGGTTTCGGTAGTCTCTTTGGGTAATTCAGTTTCAAATGGAACGGTTGTAACTTCTCTTTTCGGCAACTTTGTGGTATCAACCTTTATCTTGTCTTTGTTCATTTCAATAAAATTATTTCCGATTCCGCTTATTACCGTGATATCTTCGATTGAGTAAAAAAAGTTTCCGTTATTTCTGTATTCAATAATTCTATTTGATAATTCATCTCCGATTCCGCTGAGAGAACATAGTTCTTCCTTTGACGCAAAATTTATGTCTATCGGATAATTTATAAATACATCAGTTTCTGTTTTATGCTCTTCATATTCTGTTGCATTATCGGTTTCTTTTGATTTTATTGAATCTGTTTCATTTGTATATAGGGATATTACAGGCTTTTCATCGGGTCTGTCTGAAATCGCAAGATAAAAAGAAACTGCAATAGTTACAAGAACAATTCCTGTTATAAAGAAAACTTTTTCCTTGTTTATATCAATCACCGCCTGTTCTGCATATCAACATTATTCTACTTTATTCGACAAAAAATGTCAATATAAAAAGCCATAGCATAAGCTATAGCTTTTTGTACCTTAATCGTGGAACACAGTCTGTATATCCTTTCCGCTTTCTTCGGTTGAATATGTCCATTTGCTAATATGTATATTCTTGTCGGTCAGAAAATATTTTATCGGTTCGCATATTTCTTTATCACCGTCAAATACATCTACGATAATCAACTTGATTTTCATTTTTTCTTTTATTATCGCTTTAATGTAGACGCTTGCAAATTGACCGACCTTGACATCGCCCCTGAATTCAGCAAGGCCTGCAAGGTTAGGTGCAAGCTCAATAAAAATACCGTAATTTTCTATTGAACGCACAATTCCCGCAACGGTCTGACCGCTTTCAAAATTGCTTGCGTTTTCAAGCCATGTGCCCAGCAATTCTTTGTGCGAAAGCAATATCTTATCCTCATCTTTTCCCTTAACCACAGCAAATATATTCTGATTGACTTCAAATCTGTCCGATGGGTGGGAAATTCTCGAAACAGATATTGCGTCAATCGGAATTAAAGACGGTATACCGCAACCGATATCAACAAAACATCCAAAAGGCTCAATATGTGTGACCTTTGCCGGAATTATATCACCTGCCGACAGCTTTTCAATATATTCTTTACGACAATCTTCCTGAACCGCTCTTCTTGAAAGAAATACGGTATTGTTATCATCACAAATATCTGTAACATAAAAACAAACGGGCTTATTGACGCGAGAAATAAGCGCAATATCTCTTACTGTGCCGTCAGAGATACCTAAGGCGCCTTCTTTTCTCGGAATAATTCCTTTTATACCATTAAGATTTACTATCAGATTATGTTCGTTGTCACATATCTCAACCTTAGCTTCAAGGATTTTTCCCGTGAGCATCGCTTCTCTCAGATTGGTAATTCCGCTTATTGAGTTCTTGTTTTCATCGCTTGAAATAATTGAGCCTTCCGGCATATATTTTCTGTTCATTTTGTACCTCCATATTTTTTCTATATGGAATACTATGATTAACTTATAAAAAATATTCTACAAGATATGAATCTTTAACCCTTTGTTATTCAGAATTATTTTTCTGATTTCCTTTGCGTATTTTTCATTACAAGTTACTTCCATAACTGCGGACTTTGATATTTCGGGTTTTCCGATCGAAACATTATCATTATAGAATCTGAATTGTATGTTATCGTTAAAAACGGCAGGCAGAAAGTTCGGCACATTTACAGCTTCCGTAGGCAACGGAAAAAGGTAAGAAACATAATTTATGTCGGCGTCGGGTAGGGGCGCTTTGACAGTCATATTTTCAATTTTGCAATCAGAGTTGTTTATTGCTTTTATTGCAAAATCGGCACTGTCAACAGAGTCGAATTCTGCGGTTATTTTTATATTCATATCGAAAAATCCTCCAAAATAAATCACTTTGAACAAAAGTAGTATTTTTCAAAACAATTTTTTTATTAAGAAAATATTTGCCTTTTTATCCATATTTGTGATATAATATAATAAATATGATTTTTTAGGAGGTCGGCGGCTTTGGATATTGAGCCAAAGGATATACTTACAATGAAAAAACCACATCCCTGCGGCTCGTACGAGATGCTCGTTCTGCGGTCGGGAATGGATTTCAAACTCAGATGCAAAGGGTGCGGACATGAATTCATGACTGCAAGAAGCAAAATTGAAAAAAATATAAAATCCGTCAACCGCGACGAAAGAGAGCGTTAGCGTTGCCTTGCATTTATTATTTACAAATTTCATTAAGGAGTAATAAAAATGTTTGATAAACTTAAACTTACAGAAAAAAGATATGAAGAAGTAAATGAAAAGCTTATGGACCCCAATGTTGTCAATGACACAGCAATGTACCGCGACCTTATGAAAGAATTTAAAACCCTGACACCTATCATTGAAAAATACAGGGAATATTTGGGTCAGAAAAAAACCTTTGACGAATCAAAGGAACTTCTTGACGGCGGCGGACTTGATAAGGATTTCAGAGAAATGGTTCAGGAAGAATATGATTCTTCAAAAGAAGCTATTGCTACACTAACCGAAGAACTTAAAATTCTTCTTCTTCCAAAAGACCCTAACGACGACCGAAATGTAATCATCGAAATCAGAGGTGGAGTTGGCGGAGAAGAGGCAGCTTTGTTTGCCCACTCTCTTTTCAGAATGTATTCAATGTATGCCGAAAACAAGCATTGGAAGATAGATGTTATGAACATTAATGAAACCGAACTTGGCGGAATAAAGGAAATAAGCTTCTCTGTCGAGGGAGAGGGAGCGTATTCAAGGCTTAAATACGAAAGCGGAACTCACCGTGTTCAGCGCGTTCCCGAAACGGAATCACAGGGAAGGGTTCACACCTCTGCGGCAACAGTGGCAGTTTTGCCCGAAGCCGATGAGGTTGAGGTTGAAATCAACCCTGCCGACCTTTCTTTCGATACTTTCCGTGCAAGCGGCGCAGGCGGACAGCATATCAACAAAACAGAATCGGCTGTCCGTATAACACACGCACCGTCCGGAGTAGTCGTTGAATGTCAGGAGGAGAGAAGCCAGCGCGAAAATAAAGAAAAAGCCATGAAGATGCTCAGAACAAAGCTTTATGAAATGGCGCTTAAAGAAAAGACTGATAAGGAAGTAGCCGAAAGGCGTTCTCAGATAGGCAGCGGTGACCGTTCGGAGCGTATAAGAACATACAATTACCCTGAAGGCAGAATAACCGACCATCGTATAGGTCTTACACTTTACAGACTTGAATATATCCTTGACGGAAATCTTGACGAAGTGATTGATGCGCTTGCAACCGCAGACCAGGCAGCAAAGCTTTCGGCGCAGTCAGAACAATAGTAAGAAGATGATAAAATGTCTTATTTAACAGAAATACTTGAACCAACCGATAAAAATATTGAAAAAGCAGGTAAGCTTCTTCTTTCCGGGGAGGTTGTCGGAATACCGACAGAAACTGTTTACGGGCTTGCGGCGGATGCTACAAATCCCAACGCTGTTTCAAAAATATTTATTGCAAAGGGTAGACCACAGGATAATCCTTTGATTGTTCATATAGCGGATATATCCGATATTGAAAAATATGCTCACGATATTCCCGTAATTGCATATCGTCTCGCTGAAAAATTCTGGCCGGGGCCTTTGACAATGGTTTTGCCTAAAAACGATATCATACCGCTAACGACAAGCGGCGGACTTGATACCGTCGGTCTGCGTTTTCCGTCAAATATCATAGCGCGAAAGATAATAAAATCAGCGGGAAGACCTCTCGCGGCACCGTCTGCCAATATTTCAGGGAAGCCGAGTACAACCTCTGCAAAGCATGTTTTTGATGATATGAACGGCAAAATCCCTGCTATAGTTGACGGTGGAACTTGCACCGTTGGCGTAGAATCAACTGTAATATCATTTGATGGCGATAATGTGATTGTTCTTCGCCCGGGTTATATTTCAAGAGAAGATTTGCTTACTGTTGCTGAAAATGTAATCATTGATAAAGGCGTTACATCCGAGCTTTCACCTGATACCGTTGCGGCTTCTCCGGGAATGAAATACAAACATTATTCTCCAAAGGCGAATATCGTAATCGTTGACGGGGAATATTCTGATTTTCTAAATTTTTTTGAGAAAAACTATTCTGATGGTGTATATGCAATGATATTCGGCAATGAAACAGACATTTTTCCGTATCCGCATCTTACCTATGGAGAAACCGATGCACAGCAAGCCTCAGAGCTTTTTGAAAAGCTTCGTGAAGCCGACGAAATAGGAGCTACAACGGTTTATGTGAGATGTCCTTCAAAAGACGGAATAGGTCTTGCGGTATATAACAGACTGATAAGGGCTGCAGGCTTTGAGGTTATAACATTATGATAATAATAGGTCTTACAGGTCAGAGCGGAGCAGGTAAAACAACTGTCTGCGAAACATTTGAAAAGAACGGGTTTTGCATAATAAATGCAGATATCGTCGCAAGAGAAGTAATGTCAAACGGCAGTAAATGTCTTTTGAAGACGGCTGAAACATTCGATGGAATACTTTTTTCGGACGGAAGTCTTGACAGAAAAAAACTTGCTGATATTGTGTTTTCTGATAAAGAAAAACTTAAAGCATATGAAAGAATTATTTTTCCATATATATTATCATCTATAAAAGAAAAAATAAGCTTTTACAAAAGTGTCGGATGTGAATATCTTTTACTTGATGCTCCGACGCTTTTTGAAAGCGAAGCCGATGCTTTATGCGACAAGATAATATCAGTTATTTCAGATAAAAACACAAGACTTATACGAATATTAAAGAGGGATAATATAACGGCAGAGCAGGCTGAAAAGAGACTTAATTCTCAAAAAAATGATATTTATTACAGAGAAAAATCCGATTATGTGATAGAGAATAACGGCTCATATGACGAACTTCAGAAAGAAGCAGAAAATGTGATTAGTCTTATTAAGGAGAGTTGTAATGCAAAAAAGTCGCAGTAAAAAAAATATATCGGCGTTGTTTTTATTTCTTGTAATTGCCGTTCTGGTGATTTTTTTGCTTCCAAAAGTATATAGAAATTATCTTTACCCACAAAAATACAGTGAATATGTCAGCAGCGCGGCGGAAAAATATTCTTTTGATGAAAGAATGATTTATGCTGTTATAAGAACAGAGAGCAGGTTTGACCCAAATGCAACTTCAGATGTCGGCGCAAGAGGACTTATGCAGCTTATGCCGGAGGCGTACGACTGGGTAGGATATCGAATGAAGGATAACAGAAATCTCACATATGACGATATGTTAAATCCTGAATATAATATTGAATACGGAACATATTTGCTGAAAATACTTTATGATGAATATGGCGATTATGAAACCGCCGTTGCGGCATATCATGCGGGTAGGGGTAGCGTTAATAATTGGCTGAAAGATCCCGAAAATTCATCTGATGGGAAAATTCTTGACAAGAAAATTCCGTCTTCTGCAACAGCACATTATGTAAATAAGGTAATGAAGGCCTATAAAATGTATTCTCAATTATATGATTAAAAAATGAAAGGTGATTGATTTTTATGGCAGAAAAGAAAAGCTCAGAGGGAAAGAAGCTCCAGGAAAAGCTGTTTATGAAAAAAGAACACGCTATGAAGCTTATTTCTGAGGCGGAAGTTAAAAAGGCAGATAAATTTTGCGAAGATTACAAGAAATTCCTTGATAGTTCAAAAACTGAAAGGGAAGCTGTAATAAACACAATAAATCTTGCTGAGAAAAATGGATTTACGGAATTTATACCCGGAAAAGCTCTTAAAGCAGGGGATAAGATTTACTATAATAACAGAGGAAAGGCAATTATTCTTGCTATTATAGGAACAGAACCTATTGAAAATGGGGTAAGAATTGCCGCCGCTCATATTGACTCTCCGAGACTTGATATGAAACAGTGCCCTTTATATGAGGATAATGAAATAGCTCTTTTCAAAACTCATTACTACGGTGGAATAAAAAAATATCAGTGGACAGCTATCCCTCTTTCTCTTCACGGTGTTATCGTTAAAGCAGACGGAACTAAGGTTTCTGTATGTATAGGTGAGGACGAAAAGGACCCTGTTTTTTGTGTTACCGACCTTTTGCCGCATCTTGCGTCAGCCCAGATGGAAAGAAAGGCTTCGCAGATAATAAAGGGCGAAGAACTCAATATTCTTATAGGTTCAAGACCTTTTCTTGATGATGATGTTAGCGAAAAGGTAAAGCTTAATATTCTCAATATTCTTTTTGAAAAATATGGTATTACAGAGGCGGATTTTCTTTCTGCCGAACTTGAAGCCGTTCCTGCATTTAAAGCAAAGGATATCGGTTTTGACAGGAGTATGATCGGTTCATACGGTCAGGACGACAGAGTATGCGCATATACGGCACTTCAAGCTACATTAGTCTGCAAAAAGCCGAAAAAGACAATTGTTACAGTCCTTGCCGATAAGGAAGAAATAGGTAGCGACGGCAATACAGGGCTTAATTCATCATATCTTAAATATTTTATATACGACCTTGCAAAAGCCTTTGGCGCTGACGGTTGGAGAGTTCTTACAAATTCAGAATGTCTTTCTGCCGATGTAAATGCCGCATTTGACCCAACTTTCCCGGATGTGAATGAAAGACATAATGCGGCATATATAAACAAGGGAGTCGTCGTTACAAAATACACGGGTTCGAGAGGAAAGTCAGGCACATCGGACGCATCGGCGGAATTTATGGGAGATGTCAGAAGATTGCTTGACAAGAATAAAGTTATCTGGCAGACGGGAGAGCTTGGTAAGGTTGACGCAGGCGGCGGCGGAACGGTCGCAATGTATATCGCAAATCTTGATGTTAATGTAATAGATGTCGGAGTACCTGTCCTTTCAATGCATGCGCCCTATGAAATTACCTCGAAGCTTGATGTATATATGGCTTACAGAGCATTTCTTGCTTTTATGGAAGAATAAGAATAAAGGTCACCTTTGAATCCAAAGGTGACCTCGTTTTATTTTTTTTCGATTTCTTTTATGAGCTTTTCGGTTACTTTGTTGATTTTATTGAAATCAACTGCTGAAATATAATATCCTTCTATTTTATCATGGACTTCTTTAGCACTCTTAATAGAATACGCAGCTTCTTCTGCAAGGTTTGTTGAAGCTTTCTTTGAAAAAGCAAGCCGTTCTTTCTTTTGCGATACCTTTGCAGTAATATAAAATCTTGAAAAGTTTATTTTATTTCCTTTTATTTCGTTTTTATTAAGCGGAGTTGATGAAATAAGTGCCATGTCAAGCTCCGGAATAATAATATGCTCGTAAATGGTTCCATTAAACAGATCGCAATTACTTACAATTATTTTATATCCTCTTGCAATTGCATAGTCTTCAATTTTTCTTAGCATAAAATCAGAGCCCGCAAAAATACCGTCTGATAAAATATATATATTTTTACAGCCTGTTTCACTTGTAACATATCCGTTTTGTGTCATTACTGAAAGCTTTTTGAAAACAGATTCACCACATCCGATTTTTTTATCGGGTATATTTTTCTTTACAAACCTTTCAATAAATTTACAAAGCTTTTCTTTGTCAAGGCTTGATTCTCCTATCGAATATATATCAGAATTTACTGACGACAATGCTTTTATATATCTTCTGCATCTTTTATGCCATGATATATTTTCATCTGTAACCTTTACAATTTCATCAGAATATTTCTTAAGCTTTTCGTTGTTCCAACATTCACCAAGGTTGATTATACATTGCCTTGCACCTGCGTATTCGGGGTCAAAGGTGTGCGGTGCGGTTCCGTCGACAATCACAATTCCTTTCTTATTGAGCACTACTGCGTCCAGAGAATTTATATCACTTGAACAGAAATAGATGTCGATATCATCGGTTTTATCAAATGTCTCCGCAATTTTTTTCATTAGAGAGGATTTTCCCGTTCCCGGCCCCCCTTTGAGTATGTAAGCATAATTATCTGGAGAAAATAATATTTTTCCGAAATCACTTTTAAATCCTTCTGATGTTGTTCCCCCTAAAAAATATGTTTTCATAAAATATCCCTCCATAAAAGTTTAGCATATTTATATATCGAATATGTTATATTTTATGCTTTTTTTAATTAAATGCTACTGAATAAAAATACTTGCAATTTGTTATAAAAAGTAGTAAAATGTAAATTGACAAAAATATTTAGGAGGCAATTTTATTATGTCAAAAGAATT
>CALZLD010000064.1 GCA_945788225.1 uncultured Clostridia bacterium | reverse complement strand
AACCGTCTTCGTTGGTTTTGTAATTGTTTGTCTGAGGTTGCACCTCGCGCACCTTACGGTGATTGAAACGTTATGAATACAGTCCTTTTTCATAACAGATAGGTCGTTGCACCTCGCGCACCTTGCGGTGATTGAAACGTCTATTGACAGCGTATCAAATTCTCTTATCATTTTGTTGCACCTCGCGCACCTTGCGGTGATTGAAACGGATTGACGCTGAGCATAATTTCATTTGAAAATGTTGCACCTCGCGCACCTTGCGGTGATTGAACAACAAAAAAACAGGTCTTCAAAATGAAGACCTGTTTTTTGTCGTATATTAAGTTTTATTCTACGGATTTAATAGCATCAAGTGCTTTTCTGATATTTTCTGAAATCGTTTCATACGAAATTTCGTCCTTATAGCCCTTTGTTTCAAGAAGATGTTTCTGCTCTTCGGTAAAGTTTTCGCTGTCGGAGGCGTGATTTATGCGGTTTCTTGTCTGCTTGACATACAGATAACCATACATTATCTGAGCAAGCTGTTTATTTGTCACCTTTGATTCAAAGCCCTCAACGCGATATGTGTCGCCACTTTCATATTTTTGTATAGTATCAAGTTTTTTGGCGCATGTTTTCCCTTTTTCTTTATAATATTTATATTCTATGCCAAGAATTCTGCATTTCAAATATGTGTTATTTTTCAATTTATCAACAAAGTCATTGTAATCGGTTATTATAGGATTATCTTTAAAAATTCTGGCAATATTCGCAACATCTCTGTCCGAGTTGTATTTCATTTTTTTTATAGCATCAGTATTGTGATTTTTTATTTCATTTTTAAATAACTTTTCAAATTTTATATACCTGTTCATATATTTACTGTATTTTTTCGGGATATCTTCAAACGATTTATATTTATTGTCAAGATATCTGTTAAAGAAATATACTTGATTTGAATTTTCGTTTATTTCATCCATCATTTTGCTGTAAAAAATCTCTGAATCTATATCTGAAAACGGACTTTTGCGATTATTTTTAACCTCCTCAAATCTTTCGGATGAGTAAATCATTATATTTCTTCTTTTTAGTTCCAATGCCATTTTTTCGGTGAATATTGTCAAGGCCTGCTGAATAAGTCCATTGTCAAGGCACCATTCAACAAGTCTGCAATAGTCTACTCCGTCATCGTTGACATTTCCCTCGCCGAAAAATTTCTCGGTAATAACGGGAATAAGCTGTCGCAGAATAACGATACGGGTATCCGTTGAATTGGTATCTTCGCTCATAAATTCAACTATTGCTTTCTTTAACTCCGAAAGACATTCATCAATGTTGTCAATATAGCAAAGCTGAATGTTATCGGTAAATTTCTGCATAGCTTTAAAAAGCTTCTCGAGTTCTGGATTTTCAATGCCCTCAAAATATTTTTTCAGCTGAATCGACTTTCCCGTTGTAACGAACTCGTTTACGCCGTCTGCAAGTTCTGCAAGGGTGTCAAATTCGTCGGTTGTTTCTATTGTTTTTTCCTGATAATTTGCGTAATATGACTCTTTATGAGTAATTCCTTTGTATTTCAGTATCTTTGTGAGAATCTGAAACATATTTGATATATTTCTGAATCCGCCCGTAGTATCAATATATACAATATCGTCATCGCTGATATTATTGCATATTTTTTCTATCATATTATCATAATTATCTTTTTTTGTTTCTTCGTTATAACTGCTGTTCAGTTCTCTGAACTTGACGCCGTATTCAGACGCTATAGACTTAATATAGTTCAGGGAGGTTGTGGTTTTTTCTCCGAATTTTACTTCTGTATTTTTAACATTATGAGAAACGACCGCAATTATTTCGTCAATTTTTTTCCCGTATTTTTCTGTATCTGCAAGATATCTGATAACAGGCTCGCTGGCTGTATAACCTATAACGGTATTTTCAGTTCCTTTGATTTTATATACAGTTTCTTTTGCGTCAGGATTTTTAAGTTCACTGATAAAAGTAATAAGCTTATTCATAAAATATCCCCTTTTTATATATTGTGTCGATAGAATGATTTTAACATATTTTCTTATAATTTACAAGGATATTCTGTCGGATACCCCCTTATTTACCTCATCTCCTTTCCGTCGGGGCTGTATCTGGTCTGCTTGGTGATATTTCCGTTGGCGTCGTATTTGTTTATGCGATAGAACGACAATGCTCCGTTTTCGTCGTATGTACTTGTCACTGCTATGTTGCCGTTTTCGTCATAATCAAATCGGATACTGTCTGTGAGTGTTCCGTTGGCGTCATAGTGATAAACCATCTGCTGTTTTGACGACGCCGAAAACAGATAAACATTGCGTGAGCCGTCTTTGTTATATTCCGTTCCCGTTGCGGTACCGTCTTCGTTATATTCAAATTCATATTCAAGACAAAGCTCGTCCCCTGAGCCGATAGAGGATATTTTTGTTGTTCTGCCCTCCTCGTTATATTCCTCCTCAGCGATGAGCCTGCCCGTGGTGTCAAACGAGCTTTTCTTTTTTTCAATTTCGTTGTCATAGTATTCAAAGAAGTCATACGAGCCGTCCTCGGCAAAAACAGTCTGCTCGATAACTCTTATTTCTTCGCCCGTTGTGGTAAGAGAAATTCTGCTGACCTTTCCGTCTGCGTTGCAGAATGTGTTGTATGAAGTTTTGCCGTCATCGCTTACTTCGATTGTGAGTGCAATGTTGCCGTTTTCATCATATTTCTTTCCACTTTCAAGAGAGCCGTCCTCGCGATAAAAATACTCTGTTCTTGAACCGTCCTCGCCGTATACTGTTCTTTCTCTTTCGATTTCGGGCATTACTGTTTCTTCCGTTGTCACCTCGGGCAGAGCAGTTTCAACGGTTGTTATAACAACTTCCTCAGTTACTGTGGTCGCAGGCACAGCAGAGCAAGCTGTCATAGAAAGGGCGAGAGTTGAAATAAGTGCGATTGTTTTAAATGTATTTTTCATAGTAAAGTCTCCTTTGTAATTTAGATTTTGTTTTTGTTTTTACATTTTATATACCCGACTGTAATTGTCGGATTAAGTTTTTGAAGAGAATTTTCTCCCCTTACAACTATTAGACGAATAAACTTTGCGTTAGGTTTTATATTCTGAAAAAATTTTTTAAAAAGAATAACTCCCTGCATATTCAGAGCCGCCACTCTGTATGCAGGGAGTTTTCTATGGAAAATTTAATTTAAAGGAGATTATCATAAATGAGGTGAAATCGTATTAAAGTTGTGAACCTTTCGGGCTTACACATTATATATACATCAATGAATATGCAGAATTAAGTTCAGACACAAAATTAGTACAGGCGGTTTCCGTTTGGTTCATAACCTCTTTCTGCTATCTTGTTGCCGTATTCGTCATATTCATATATTGTATATGCGGTGAGCTCCTTTCCATCGGGTGTAAAGGCGTTCAGTCTGACTCTGTTTCCTTTTTCGTCATATTCGTATGTATGATAATGTGTTATTACGCCGTCTTGGTTATATCCGATAGAAGTAGTTATTTGGCTGTTTTCATCGTATATATTTGTTGCCTGTAATTTTCCGTCATAATCATATCGGTCAATACTGTCGGTTTCTCCCGATTTATGATATTTGATTACCATTGATAATTTTCCTGACGAATAGTATATCGTTTTGTTAAGAACTCCGTCAGCCGTGTATTCTTCTTCTCTGCTTTTTTGTCCGTCTTTTCCGTATGACACAATAGAATATGAGCCGTCTTCGTTGTCAATACGCTCGCCTTCATCTTTTTGTGTAACTTCTGTTGTTTCTGTTGTAGTTTCCTCTGCTGTTGTTTCTTCGGGGACAGTAGTTTCAACAGTTGTTGTAACAACCTCTTTTTCGGGTTCTGCTGTTACAGGTGTTTTGGGTGAGCAAGCTGTCATTGAGAGTGAAAGTGCTGAGATAAGTGCTAATGTTTTAATTGTCTTTTTCATATTTATTACTCCTTTGTAATTTAGATTTTGGTGTTGTGTTTACATTTTCATATACCCGAATGAAAATGTAGGATTAAGTTTTTTTAAAAATTTTTTCGGGGGAGCCTCCTTTTTCTCCCCTTACAACTATTAGACGAATAAGATTTGCGTGAGGTTTTATATTTTGAAAAAATTCAATAATTATTTTAATCTTGGCTGCGAAGGCCATGAAAACTTTAATTTTGTTAATGTAAATTTGTCAAGTGACACAAAGCATTTTATCGTTCCTTTGCTCATCGAGAGAGCCAAAGATATATGGAGTCTCAATGCAAATGCAATACTGCAATCTTATATTGATCGCCTTTTCATTGCGTTTAGAGATAAGACAGATGAAAGGCGTACTATTCTTGCACACGCAAAGGAACAAAATGCAACAAAACTATCAAACAAATTTGCCAACTTTGTTGCTATACTGTTGTGTTTTGCCAAATATAGTTGATATTTTTTATTGTTGTCGGCTTATTAAAAATATGCCCAAGTAAATTTAATATTTAATAAAGCTAATATTATTTTATAATATATTCCCTCATAATTTTGTTCTTTATCTGTTCTTTATTATTACAGGAACTTACAAAAAGGCAGAAAAACATTGAATGCTCTGACCTCTGTTATTTGCCTGATTTTCGGGAAAAATTTGAACTTACACTTTTCTGTCAAAAAGGCTCGATGATTTTCGACTCCCGTACGGGTCACCACAAAGAAACCTCACAAACAGCGTTATGCTGTTTGTGAGGTTTCTTATTATTTCTCTATTTCCTCAACGCTGAGAGCGCCCAGCTCTATGCGGTCGAGAAGATACATTCCGTAGATATACTGCGTCATATCGAGCGTCACCCAGTCGTTTTCGGAAAACTCGTAACCTTCTGGCACCTCCTTTCCTCCGAGAAATCCGAGCCATGCTCTGACAAAGCCGTTATCCTTTATCTTTTCGGGGAGAATTTTTTCAACCTCCGTTCTTGTGAGAAAGGTTCCTCCCCTGCGGATTATCTCCTCAACAACCTCTCCCTCAGTCATTTTTTCAAATGTTTTGCAATCAGCCTCCTTATGAAGCGTTTCGGCGATTTTTTCTGCGGACTGAATGTCCGTTCCGTTCAAAAAGCCGTAAAACTCAGTGTCGTTTAAAATCATTTCGTCTTTCATTTTATTACCCCGCTTTCTCTGTTTCATTGTCGTACTGGCAATTTGTTTTTACCTCTTTTTTCATTGTGCTGTAAGGCTTTATCTTGTCCACCACCATAGCCTTTTCGCCGTTTGTTATGAGTATCGCTTTGCTGCGTGGAGTGCAGAGTACAGACTCGGGAGTTTTGAACGCTCTGTACCCTACAAACTGAGCCGTTTCTGTGTCCTGCGAGCCGAGATAGAGCAGGTGGTCGCAGTTGTTCACGATGGTCATTGCCTCGGCGTGATTGTACATACTTTCAAGCTGAGTCATACTCTGCAAAATGATACTTACAGAGATTTCTCTTGAGCGTATTACCGAGATTACCTTGTCAAAGTCGGATATCCTTGTTCCTGCGGCAAAGTCGTCAAGAATGAGCCTTACGGGAACTTTCAGTCTGCCGTCGGAGTTTTTGTCCGCCTCTGCGCAAAGCTGCTGCAAAGCCTGGGTGTGAAAGATGTTTACAAGCTGGTCAAAGCTTCTGTCGGTGTCGCTTGTGTTGAGAAAAACAACCGTCTTTTTTCTGCCGAGAGAGCTTATGTCAATGCTGTCGTTGCTGTCAAAGATGTTCTTTGCCTCTTCAAACTCAAAGGGTTCAAGAGCACGGTTTGCAAATTCCATAATACTGCTCCACATTTTGTCAGCGTTGCCTGACGACTGTATCTCAAAGAATTTTTTCGCCGCAAAGGTGTCGGGGTTTTCTTCTGCCCACGATAAGAATGAAAGGTTGCCGTCCTTTCTTATGAATGTGTGGTGCAGGTTGCAGATGCTCGACATATTCTGATTTTCTATGTCAAGCGTTTCTGTTGCAAAGGCAATGAGAAAGGCTAAATACCCTGCCGCCGCCCTTTCCCAGAAAGGTTCTCTTATGTCAAGCGTCGGTATTATCGTGTTTGCCAGACTGAGAACATCCTGCTCTCTGAACTTTCCGTCTTCTTTTCTGCGGATACTCCTTAACGGGTTGTAACCGCAGGATTTCATCGGGTTGACAAAGTCAAGGGTATATACCTTGTAGCCTTTCTTTTTAAGACTTTCGCCGAACATTCTGCAAAGAAGCCCCTTGGTGTCCGAAACTATCATACTTCCGCTTATGTTCTGCAAATTCGGGATAACATATCCCCCCGTCTTGCCTGAACCCGACGAGCCTATGATGAGGTCGTTGTTGTTAAGCCCTGTTTCTCTTGTGTCGTTTGAAACGAAAACTTTTTCTGCAAGCTGTCTTACACTATTGATTTTTATCATAGTCTTATTCTCCTTTCAGAATTTCGGTCGCAAGCCCGAAGTTTATTGCCTCTTCTGCACTGTAATAAGTGTCGCTTGCGGTCACTTCGTAGATTTCTTCCATTGTCTTTCCCGTTTTTTCGGCGATTATCTTTGCCAGAGCCTCTCTTGTTTCGTTGAGCTTATCAAGCTCGTGCTGGATTTCGTGTGGTTTTCTGCCTCCTATGTCGTTGTGGCTGTATGACGGGTCGTGTATCATCAGCCGTGTGTGAGGGAGCATCTGCCGTTTGTCGCCCGCAAGAAAGAGTATCGCTCCCATACTTGCGGCTGTTCCTATGCAGACCGTTCTCACGGGTGACTTCATCATTCCGATGAAATCATAAACAGCAAGACCGCTTATCACCTCGCCCCCCGGACTGTTTATGTAGATGGTCACCTCCTTTTCATTGTCCGTCTTTTCAAGATACATAAGCTGTTTTATCAGCTCGCTTGAAGTTGCCGAGTTTACTTCATCGGTGAGAAAAATTTCTCTGTCGGTGAAAAAATCGTCTTCAATTCTTATGCAGTCAATGCCTCTTACCGTTTCTTTTAAAATGTTAGCCATTGTCTTGTTCCTCCTCTGACAGTTCAAAAAATTCCTCGTCTGTGTCGTCTGATACGATTAAATATTCGTCGAATAACTCGTATTTTTCTTTTACCTTTTCAAAATCGAAAAACTCAGGGTAGGCTTTCCTGTGATATTCCGAAAAGAACATATAAAATGCCGTATAGCAATTTTTTATGAAGTTTCCGTATTCTTCAAGAGGTTCATGAGGAAAATATAACTTATGTACCCTTGCGTCTATGCCCCAAAGCAGTTCTCTTATTGTGGTTTTCTCTTCAATCTTAAAGTCTATGAAGTCACGGAGAAAAATGCGGTACAATCGGTAAAGATTTTTTTGCCCCGCTTTTGAATAACCTGCTTTTATCGCAAGGTGTTCAAGGTACCCTTTTACCGTTGACGACATAAACATTCTTATTGTGGTGTTGTTTTTTTCTGCCTGCCTGAGCGTTTCAGAAAGGCTACGGAAGTATGCATCACGCATACTCTCTTTGTAGGACTCGGTTTCTTCTTTAAGCCAGTCGGATTTGGGAATGTTGTCAAAAAGACAGAGAATGTCTTTTATGGGGACATTTTTAAGTTCGCACTTGTCAAGGTCCAGCGACTCCATTACCGTATCAAGACAAGTATCCATAAACTCGTTGCCGAATTCACCCTCTTTTATTTCAAAAAGCCGTTTTGCTATCTTTTCTATTTCGTTTACATCATCTATGTAGCCGTTGAGTGAGCTTTTCATCAGGCTTTTTATCTGTTCGTTCATTTTATCTCCTCCTTTTTGATTGTTGGTTATCGTCCCCGTAAGAACTTACCTTGCTTACGGTCAAGTCGATGGTTGGTTATCGTCCCCGAAGTTTTCGGCTTACGACTTCGGTCATAGCAATGTTCGGACCATTGCTCGCCGGAACTACTTTCTTACACTCGGTTCCGGGCAAGTGTACTGTTCTGTTTTCAAGGTTCTATATGCATTATATAACCCTTTATTTTCTTTCCGAAAATTTTTCGGAAAAAAATCCCGTTCTCTGTAAACGATAATTGTCCGAGAGAGCGGGGAAAGCCGTTATAATCATTCTTTTGCAGAAGTTTTTGTTTTGTCTGTATCCTTATCATACATTACAGGGGCGGACTTGTCATTAAACTTGTGGTTTAATTAAAGCTACATATAAAAAAGCAACATCCTTGTCGCTTTCAACAAGGATGTCGTCAATGGAAGTATTGAATAGTCTGCTTAATGCGAACAGATTGTCTACCGACGGTAAGGACTGTCCCCATTGCCACTTGTAAATGGCCTGCGGTTGCTCAAAGCCGAAGAAATCCTGTAAATCTCTTACAGAATAGCCTTTTTCAAGGCGGAGCGAACAAATTCTCTTTCCCGTTGCTTTAAGGTCGATTGTCGGAAATGCTGTACTGCACATAAAAATTCCTCCTTTAAAAAAACATAGCGGACGAAATCGTATAACAGTATTTTTATCAAAAAAACAGGATTTTTTGTTGCTTTTTCGAGAGTATTTTATTATATATTACCCGTTTCCTTTTGTCAAGGGTTTCTGAAAATTTTTATATTATAAGTTTAAGTTTTTTCATATAAGGGATGTCCCCACAAAATAATATTGCTTTTTTTAATAATAATGTTATAATAATCCTATAAATTATGAGGGGGAAGAAATATGAACGAGGTGAACAAAACTCTGTTTATACCTTTATACGGCAAAGCGCAGGTAAGCAAAAAAGGAATTATCATCAAAGACAGCAAAGCCGAGGAAATCTGGAGCAAGGAAGAATTCAGGATAAAGGGAAAAGCAAAATCCAAGTGGCTGACATACTATATGGCTATGAGAGCAAGGGTTTTCGACGACTGGACAAATTCGATGCTACGGAAGAACAAAAACGCTCTTGTTTTACATATAGGGTGCGGACTTGACAGCAGAGTTTTAAGAATTACGGAAGAATACTCAAACTGGATTGACGCTGATTTTTCAGATGTTATCGCTCAACGGAAAAATTATTTTGAAGAAACGGCAAAATACAGTATGGCTGTTGTTGACGCTAGAAACCCTGAGGATATAAGAAAGCTTCCCGATTGTTCTGAGGTTATTGTTATTCTTGAGGGCATAAGTATGTATCTTACAAACGACGAACTGAAAGAGCTGTTCTGCGTTTTGCAGAAAAAATATCCGACAGTTCATATTCTGCTCGATGTTTACACCATATTTGCGGCAAAAGCGTCAAAATACAAAAATCCCGTAAACGAAGTCGGCGTCACACAGCTTTATGGCATTGACAACATTGAACAGCTTATCTCGGGGACAGGTCTTAGGTATAAAGCTGAGCACTCATTTACTCCGAAAGCCCTTGTTGACGAGCTGAAAGGCTTTGACAAAGCTTTTTTCAAGGCGATTTTTTCAGAAGGTATGACGAAAAAGATATACAGACTTCACGAGCTTGAAACTGAATAAATTGAAAATTGAGAAAAAACAACCCGAAACACATTTTCAGTGCTTCGGGTTGTCATGTTTTATACGCTATTAAAACTTTTTTCCAAAAACGAGCTTTTCAAAATCATCGGCAGGAATAGGTCTTGAATAATAGAAGCCCT
>CALZLD010000063.1 GCA_945788225.1 uncultured Clostridia bacterium | reverse complement strand
TCGCCGATATCACATTCAAACGGAGTTCCGCTTATAATATCAGCCGCCGCTTCGGGCATATCCTTTGAAATGCCGAGGCTTGTTGCAAAATCGTTTGTCGTTCCCGCAGGGATATAGCCTATCGGCACTCTCTGTCCCGATGAAATAACGCCCTTGACAGTTTCGTTCAAAGTTCCGTCGCCGCCGCTGCAAGCGATAAGGTCAAATTCGTCCGCCCTTTGCTTTACCGTTTCAAAGGCGTCAAGGCGTTGCTGAGTAGGTCTTACCACAACATCATAACCGCCCTTTACAAATGTGTCAAGTATAGGCACAAGGTGGTTTTTTATCTGCGCCTTTCCTGCGTTGGCATTATAGACAAAAAGCATTTTTTTCATAAAATCACCCTTAAATATTTTTTCATTATTTCCATTATACACCGTTTATGTGAAAATTACAAGAAAAATACGCAGTAGGAAGGAAAAATTTTTCCTTCCTACTGCGCGGCGCGGAAGACGCTTTTCCGTTGTCCCCGACAAAAAAGACGCGGGAACTGCCAAAAAACAAAATAACAACAAAACTACAAATATGAGTAGTATTGAGCAAAGTAAGTTAAGGCTAATCTTCTTTCTTGTCAACAAATTCAATGTTGTCAAGCTGAGCCTGCAAATTCTTCTTGCAAAGAGCGCGATATTCGTTGCGAAGAGCAGTCTGCTCCTCTTTTTCCTCTGCGGTGAGCTCTCTCACTCTCGATTCCCTTGCAAGATAGTTTATTCTGTCAATTTTATTTTGTTCCATATTAGTCCTCTTTATTCATTTTTTATTGCTTCAAGCGCAGAAATTTTTACCGCTCTGTTTGCGGGATAAAATCCGCTTAACACTCCGACAAGGGTTGAAAACACAAGCGCCACAAGCACAAGCCAGAAGGGTATTAAAGATATGGGAAGAACGGTGCCGTCGTTAAGCTGATACATATAGTCAAGTCCCAGCATCGACGAGCCGAATTTGTTGAAGATAAACGATATGATATATGACAGTATCACGCCTGCCATTCCGCCCGTAAAGCCTATGCAGGCGGCCTCTATCAGAAACATCTCCCTGATATTCTTTATCTTGCAACCAAGCACCTTCATAACGCCTATTTCTCTTGTTCTTTCATAGATAGACATTATCATCGTGTTTGTGATACCTATTGCCGCAACAAACAAGGATATTGCCGCAAGTCCGCCGAGCATTGCTTCAAGTGACGCCAACTGTCCCTGCATCGACTGCCTTGCGCTTTCCATACTGTCGCAGTAATATCCCAGAGCCTCAACCTGCTCCTGAACCTTTGCTACATTGTCGATATTGTCGACATATATTTTAAGCTCGGATATTTCGGGCTCCTTTGCGTCCTTTATCTTATTCACCTTGTTATAGGAATTAAAAAGTTCGTTTGCAAAATCCATCGAAACAAAAATTCCGTCAAACGCTTCCCAGTTTCCTCCGCTGTTCTGCGCGTCAAGTATTCCCACGCAGGTCATTTTGTACTCATTGGATTTTCCCGCGCTTTCATAGTGTCCCCACATATAATCTTCAACATATTTATTCTGATTATTGACATAAAGCATTATCTGTTCTTCCATCGGATTGAAGAACGGTTCGCTCATTGTGCCGTCGGGGAGTTCGTGGGGATATGTGGTATTGTTGCGCTTTTTCTTTGTGTCAAAGAAATTATATGCGGTCTGTTCGCCGAATATTACATAATTACTGTTGAAATTTTCGGGGATTTCTCCCTCTTTCAGCTTATACCCGAACTTTTCAAGATATTCGGGATAAATTCCGTAAACCTCGCCGTACATTCTGCGGTAACGGTTACCTCTCCCTGCACAGACGGAAATCATCTGGTCGTTAAGCGCCATTTTTGGAAAAAGTCCCGTTACATTATTCATATTCTTGATTATTTCAATATTTTCCTGCGTTATCTTTGTCGGCTCCGACTGACCTTCCATCCAGACATTTCCGTAAACCGTTATAACATTAAGGTCGCCGAACTGCTTTAAGTAATACTTCATAGCGTTGTCCATTCCAAGACCTAACGATATCATAACGACAATGGCGCAGGAGCCTATGACAACGCCGAGAACTGTAAGAAGAGTTCTGACTTTTCTTCGCCACAGGCTTTTAAAGCTCATTCCTATTATGTCGATAATTCTCATTTTTATCAATAATCCTCATCGTCGTCGGAGTTTTCAAGGCTTGACGCCTTTTTCTTCTTTACGATAACAACAATCGCAACAACAACGCCTGCAACAACGACTGCCGAACCTGCGATTATAAGAATAATCGCCCATACAGGAAGTCCTGCGTTCATTTCGGGTTCCATAACAGGCATATCCTCGCCGTAAACGGGTTCTTCAAAGTACATTTCCATAGCGTTGCCCGAAAATTCCTTTTCAATCTCTTTCTGATTGCCGTTTGAGTCCTCGTATCTTACAATAATTTTTCCCGAAAACTCGCCCGGTTCCATAACGGAAAAGCTTGAATCGTAATATTCTTCCTTACCGCTTTCAACATTTCCTATGTAAAGATTTTTCTGCATTATATCAAGTCCGTCGCCCACAAGCTCAACCTCGACATTATAAACCGCGCTTTTTCCTTTGTTGACAAAGGTGCAGGAAATAGGAAGCTCATCGCCGACCATACAATCCGTCGGAACTTCGACCGAGTTGACGGTAAATCTGTCCTCTTGCTGAACGGGAATGGTAATGGTTTCGGTAACGGGGTTTGCCTTTTCTGTTCCGCCGTCGTTTGTATATTCATAGTCAAAGACAATCTCTATGGGGTAACTGTCGGGGGTAGCGTCCGCCCTTGTGAGCATATCAAGCTGAATATCTGTTACGGCACCCGTTCCGAGATAGCTGAAGAAGAACGAATTTGATGAATTTGCAGGTGAAAAGGCTATGCCCTTATCGCCCGAACCCGAAGCGCCGTTTACCGTTACTTTAAGATTTTTTATTGCCGATACATCAGAAGTGTTCTGTATTGTGACTTTAAGCGGAAAAACCTTTCCGCCCGTTACATAATCTCCGCCGAAATCGTATCCCTTGATTATGATGTTGGGAGCAAAAACTCCTCCCTCGGACGCCGATTTTTTCGGAACGCAGGCAACAGTCACCGTTCCCACGCTCTTCTGGATTGAATTTTCATCCGCTTCGTCGAGATAATATGAACATTCAACGGCTATACTTTCTCTTACGGATGTTATTCCCGAACAAGCGATAAGCGTGAAATCAAAGCTTTTTTCTTCGTCCTTTTTGAAATCCGAAACAACATAAGAAGCTCCGTCGTTCATCGCAAACTTTGTTCCGTCAAGGTCCTTGAGTTCTATTTTTGCATTCTTTATCGGAATTCCGCTTCCGTTCTTGACTCTTACGGTCACATTGAATATTGTGTTTTCTTTGACATCCTTTTTGCTGACATTGTAACCCGTAACGGAAAGTGCGTTTCTCACAACAGAGTTGTTGACAACAATATCGGCGGTAAGCGTATGGTTGCTTACATCTCCGCTGCTGTTTGTCGATATGATATCGAGTTTGAGATGATATACTCCGGGAAGAGTAGAAGAAGGAACATTGAGTCTTACGGGGAAGGAAACATACTTTCCACTGCCTATTCTTGAAGAAAATACATTCTCGCCGTTTACTCCCAGCTTGCCGTCTTCATCTATGGCTGTAATGAGAGTAGAGTCTGAATCGTATGCTGAGATATTCTTTACCTCAATGGGAACAACATTTTCCTTTCCCGCCTCAACGGTAAATCTCTGATTTTTAAGAAAAGCAAAGCTTGCAACGCCGCCCTCTTCCGCATTAACGGGAACAACAAACGATACAACGGCAAAAACAAGCACCGCCATCAAAGCAAATAATTTATTCGGTTTCATCTTTATTCTCCTTTTCTTTATCTGAATTGTCAAGACTTTTAAGAATTTTCTCGGTATCCGTAAGCTCCTTCGGTTCGGGCGGAACAATAGATACATTCGGATAATCGCTTTCTATTTTGCCGTCCACTATATGTACTATTCTGTCGGCATATTTTGCAATATCGTTGTCGTGGGTAACAAGAATAAGAGTAAGATTATGCTTTCGGCACATTTTAACAACTATTTCCATAACCTCGGCTGTGGTCTTTGTGTCAAGGTTTCCTGTCGGCTCGTCGGCAAAAACAACAGGCGGTTTTGAGATTAAAGCTCTCGCGATACCCACTCTTTGTTGCTGACCGCCCGACATCTGCGTCGGTCTGTGGTGCATACGCTCCGAAAGTCCCACCGCTTTGAGCATTTTTTCAGCCTTTCTGTTGCGCTCTGCGGGTTTTACCCCCTTGAACATCAAAGGCATCGCGACATTCTCAACAGCGTCCATCGACGGCAGAAGATTATAGGACTGAAAGATAAATCCCGTGTTGCTCTGTCTGAATTCGGCAAGCTGTTTTTCCGTCATCGCGGTGATGTTCTTTCCCGCTATCCTGACGGAGCCTTTTGTCGCTTTTTCAAGGCCTGCAAGCATATTCAGAAAGGTCGACTTTCCCGAACCCGATGTTCCGAGAATACAGCATATCTCGCCTTTTTCAATGTTAAGGCTTATGCTGTCAAGCGCAACAACCTTTTCGTTTCCCAGCCGATAGACCTTTCTCAGCTTATCAACTTCTATAAAAGACATTTTTCTCCTCCACACTATATTATCATTTTCAAACTGATTATATCACAAGAATTTTTTGATTTCCATAATTTCTGTAATTTGTAATAAAAGTTTAACCTTTGTTTCCGTTTTGTAATATTATTGCTTTTTTTTGCCAGATATGCTATAATACATAAAACCCACGGAGGTGTTTTAATATGAAAACCGCGCTTATAACGGGCAGTTCAAGGGGAATAGGCAGAGCCGTTGCCGAAACTTTATCAGCAAACGGCTATGCAGTTATAATAAATTATAATAAGAGCGAAAAAGAAGCTTTTGACCTTGTCGAAAAAATCCGTTCCGACGGAAAAGTTGCAATGGCTGTAAAAGCTGATGTTTCCTCGCCCGATGAAATATACGCTATGATGAATAAGGTTTATGAAAATTTTCCGTCCGTTGATGTTCTTGTCAATAACGCGGGGATTTCATTGCAGAAGCTCATCACCGAAACAGAAATCGCAGAATGGGACAACATCTTCAACATAACGGCGCGCGGTGCTTTTATCTGCACAAAAGCTGTTCTGCCGAAAATGATTGAAAAAAAGCAGGGTGCGATAATAAATATATCGTCAATATGGGGCAATGTTGGAGCGTCCTGCGAAGTGGCGTATTCATCGGCAAAGTCGGCTTTAATAGGCTTTACAAAGGCGCTTGCAAAGGAAGTCGGACCGTCGGGGATAAGAGTAAACTGTCTTTGCCCCGGGGTTATAAACACCGATATGAACAGAATGCACTCAGAAGAAACTATCGCGGAACTCTGCGCCGAAACTCCCCTTATGAAAATCGGCTCGCCCTATGAAGTAGCCGAGGCGGTGCTGTTTTTGGCATCCGAAAAATCGTCGTTCATAACGGGACAGGTTTTCTCCGTCGACGGCGGAATATCAGTGTAAACGCAATATCGTCCGATTTTCATCGGACGATATTTTCATTTTATATAACGATTTTTCCGTCCTTCACCGCGAATTTACATTCTGCCGTATAGTCAAGTCCCGAAAAATATTTCTTGACATAATATTTTCCGTCCCCAAGCTTCACATCAACGGGAATTTCAAGAGTTTTTCCGTCGGGAACTTCTGCGGCAAGCTCGTCAACAGCGACTTCTATTCTTTCTCTGTTTCCGTCGCTAAAAGAATAAAGCTCATAGTCAAGTCCCGTTGTTATCAGCTTTCCGCTTTTGTTTGTGATAAGAATATACGCTTTGCCGTTTTTGGTTATTATTTCTGCCTCAACGGGAACATACGCGCTGGTTGCAGTTATTCCGCCCATCATTTCATCATCGTCTGAGCAAGGATTGGCAACCACTTCGGTTGTTGTTTCATGCATTGCCGTCGCAGCGACAGTCGTTGTTGCAGGCGCGTCGTTTTCAACGGGAGTGACATCAGCTGTATCCTCTTTTGCCGCTTCCGTTGTTGCAGGAGTTCCTTTTTCTCCGTCAGCACCTTTTGCCGAGCCGCCTGAATATCCGAACACTGTCTGCCCTGCCGTTGTTTCGGCAGCTGTTTCTTCTTTGACATCCTCCACAACGGAATTTTCTTCGTTTCCTGCCTCCAAAGAACAAGCGTCATCATATACCGCCGCTTTATCATTCATAGCGGTAAATTTATATCCGTTTGACACAACAAGCGTCACGCCCGTCACCGCAACGACCAGAGCGCAGGCGGCTGTCGCCCATTTAAGAGCCATTGCGCCGTTTACATACTTTGTTTTTGCCCTCTGAGCTTCTCTCATTCTTCTTTCTGCTTTTTCATAAAATTCCGCAGAAGGCTCGATTTTGTCGACGGCGCTTATATAATCGTTTTTAGTCATCTTCAAACCCTCCCTCAAGTCTGTCCTTTAACATCTGCCTGCCTCTTGCAAGCCAGGTCCCCACAGTACCCGTTGTTTTGCCGAGTATTTTTGCTATTTCTTTTATAGAATACCCCTCGTAATAGAAAAGATGAATGACTGTACGATATTTTTCGGGCAAGGCGACAACCTCGGCCAAGATATCGTCGCTTTTATGCTCTACTGCCTTTGTTTCGGCTTCCTCTATGGGAACCGTTTTTTTTACCCACGAGGATTTGACGAAATTCTTTGATTTGTTGACAGTAACTCTTATAAGCCACGCCTTTTCATGCTCGGGACTTTCAAATTTTTTGTTCTTTTCTATAAGGCTGACAAAAACATCCTGCGCTATGTCCTCTGCGTCGCAAAGACTTTTTGTATAGGTAAAGGCAAGCCTTACAATCATTTTTGAATATGTATCCAGAATATATTTAATGTATTCGTTGCCGGCTAACGAACACTCCATCACGCTCATCTCACTTTCGTATCAAATAAGACGCTCTGAATATAATACATTTCAAAGCGCCCGTTTTTTTCATTGTATTAAAAATTATTTTATTAAATCCTTTATGACTTCTCCCGCGATGATAAGTCCTGCCGAGGACGGCACAAAAGAAATACTTGCGGGAACTCTCTCTTTGCCCTTGTTTTCAAGAACGGGCGGTTCATCGGAATAAACGCATTTCAGCTTTTTTATGCCGAGTAGCCTCAGTTCCCTTCTTATCACCTTTGCAAGAGGACAGACCTCGGTTTTGTTTATGTCCGCAACTTTGAACCTTGTCGGGTCAAGCTTATTGCCTGCTCCCATAGAAGAAATTATCGGCACATTCTGCTCGTATGCAGACTTTATAAGAAAAACCTTTGACTTAACGCTGTCGATAGCGTCAACAATATAATCATAATCGCAAAGATTTATCCCTGCTTTGTTTTCTTGTGAGAAAAACTCGTTTATCGCAGTAACAACGCAATCGGGGTTGATGTCCTTGATACGCTCCTTTGCCACTTCGGTCTTGAATTTTCCCACAGTTGAAGAAAGGGCGATAAGCTGTCGGTTGATGTTTGTAATGTCAACCTTGTCGCTGTCAACAAGGGTTATTCTTCCCACTCCGCTTCGTGCAAGAGCCTCAACTGCAAAAGAGCCTACTCCGCCCACTCCGAACACTATAACGGAAGCTCCCGAAAGCTTTTCAACAGCTTCTTCTCCGATAAGAAGCGCTGTTCTTGAAAATTCCTTGCGCAAGATTTACACCCCTATCCCGATAAGGTCAATAGCCGTTCCGCATAAAATTCCTATGAGAATAAGTCCTGTGAGGATAAAAATATTCTGTTTAATATGCTTTGTGTTGGTTTTAAAGAGAACGACAAGTCCCATTCCTGCTCCCGTTGAAAGACCTGCAACGAGCGAACCGAATGTAAGTCCGCCTTTTAAATAAAGCTCGGTAAGAACAACAGAAGCCGAACAGTTGGGGATAAGTCCCACAAAGGACGCGATAACGGGCTGTAACGGCTTTACGGTCATAAGCGCCGAGGATATTGTTTCTTCGCCTACAAATGCGATAACAAAGCCTAAAACAAGATTTGTGATAAGAATTGCAAGGAATATCCCTAGGCTGTGTCTTATCGCCGAGCGGACAATACCGTGTTCGCATCCGCAACCCGAACAGATTTCCTCAAAAGGCTTTTCGTCGGGATTTTTCTTTAAAATAAGTTTTATCAGAATGTCGATGATTATTCCGAAAAATATCGCAATAATAAATTTTGTCAGCAAAAGCTTCCAGAGTACCGATATGCTTTCGGGGTGAGCGATGATTATAGGTATCGCTTCGTCCGATGTGGCAATATAGACCGCCATAAGCGTTCCCACGGATATTACTCTGCCGACATAGAGATTTGACGCCGCAACAGAAAATCCGCACTGAGGAAAAAGCCCCAGCAAAGAACCTGCGACGGGCCCCATAGGTCCCGCCTTTTCAAGAAGCTTCTCGATTTTGTTGTCGGATTTATGCTCCATAAACTCCATAAGAAGATAAACGCCGAAAAGAAACGGCAAAGTTTTTATAGAGTCGAGAACGGCGTCAAGGACTGTTTCAAGTATTATTTCCGTCATTTTTTCATTTTTCCGCCTTTTTGAAATTTTTTACATACAAAGTCATTATACTATAATTATTTTATTTTAGCAACAATTTTAAAAAATTCCCATTATAAAAAAATTTTTGTTGAAACGCTTTGCATTTTATGGTATAATTCTTGTGTTAAAAAAGATTGTATATTCAAGGGATCATCAAATTTTAGGAGGAATTTTCATGGAAAACAACAAGCGTCCCGAAAGCATGGCGCGCATCACAACACCTGAACTTGCCGACGCATTCATTGCCGAGCAGGTCGACCTTGTCAGAAAGCAGGTCGGCGACAAAAAGGTTCTTCTCGCTCTTTCGGGCGGAGTAGACTCATCGGTCGTTGCGGCTCTTTTAATCAAAGCTATCGGCAAACAGCTCGTATGCGTTCATGTAAATCACGGACTTATGCGTAAAGGCGAAAGCGAACAGGTTATCGAAGTATTCCGCAATCAGCTTGACGCTAACCTCATTTATATCGACGCTACCGACAGATTTTTAGACCTTCTTGCAGGAGTTGAGGAACCCGAAGCAAAGCGCAAGATTATCGGCGGAGAGTTCATTAAGGTATTCGATGAAGAAGCAAGAAAGCTTGAAGGAATTTCATTCCTCGCACAAGGCACAATCTACCCCGATATTATCGAAAGCGACGGAGTCAAGGCTCACCACAATGTCGGCGGTCTGCCCGAAGAAATGCAGTTTGAGCTCGTTGAACCCGTAAAGCTTCTTTTCAAGGACGAAGTAAGAGTAGTCGGCAAGAGACTCGGTCTTCCCTCGTCAATGGTTGACCGTCAGCCGTTCCCCGGCCCCGGACTTGGCGTAAGATGTCTTGGAGCTATCACGCGCGACAGACTTAACGCTCTGCGTGAAGCGGACGCTATTCTCCGCGAAGAATTTGAAAACGCAGGTCTTACCGACAAGGTTTGGCAGTTCTTCACCGTTGTTCCCGATTTCAGAGCAACGGGAGTAAGAAACGGCAAGCGTGCATACGATTGGCCCGTTATTATCCGCGCTGTCAATACTGTTGACGCTATGACAGCTACCGTTCCCGAAATCGACTGGGCGGTACTCAAAAAGATTACAGACCGTATCCTCTCGGAAGTTCCCGGCGTTTGCAG
>CALZLD010000062.1 GCA_945788225.1 uncultured Clostridia bacterium | reverse complement strand
AGCAGGACTTCTTCGACAATGTTACCTATGAAGGATTTACATCAGGTCAGGAAGGCGAGGGAGTCAAGGAAGGTCTTGCAGAGGGAACAGGCGATACTGAAGCAACAGTCGTTGACCCGATAACAGGCGAAACAAAGGTAGTAGAAACAATAAAGAGCGATTCCCCCGTATCATTTGAAATTACTCTTCAGGTAAGAGGCAAGCTTCAGAACGAAGCAATAAAGAATCCTTCGGAAGGCGGTGACAAGTAATGAAAATGTCTTACAGAGATAAGGTTATCCTTACCGTTCTCGTATTTCTTATCACAGTTCTTATCGGAGGAATGACAGTAATCAAGTCTTCCGTTCAGAAACTTCAGTCAACGACAGTTACATACAAACAGAAAAAGCAGGAAGAAGCCGCAGTTCAGGCTAAACTTGCCACAAAGCAGGACCTTGAATCACAGATTGACTCTGCATACAAGGAATGCAAGAAGCTCGGCGAATTCTTCCTTCCCGAAATGAAATCATACCAGATTGACCAGTATGTTTCCAATATCTTCACCAATAACGAGCTTGAAGTTACAAGCGTTATGATTGATGAAGCAAGCGCACAGGATATAGAATATTATGCCTATGAGCTTTTCAACATCGAGTATGAACTCGGAACAGCCGCAGACCTTAACAAGTCAAGACTTCACGGCATGAAGGGCAACACTGAATACGCTTTTGCCGCAGCAGAGCCTGAACAGCTCATCGTTTCGGAAGTAACGGTTAAGGTTAAGGTTGATGAATTTGAAAAGTATCTTGTAGTCTGCGACGCTATCGCTGATGACAGCAAATCGATAGTTCTCAGACAGCTTTCAAAGGCAGCAGGTTCAGGCGACGGAGAAGGCGGTTCGGACCAGTTCGTAATCTTCTTCTACCAGCTCTCCGATATCCAGAAACCCAAGTATTGATAATAAAAAGACCATAACCCCGCCGAAAATATCGGTCGGGGCGGTCTTGCCTAAAAGAAAACACCAGACAAACCAATGAAAGGAGTATGAAACCTAATGGTTAAGCTTAAAAGAAAGCAAAAAGGCGCCAGCGGTTCAGCGCTGTTCATGGTAATATGTATTATGGCAATCCTCATGGTTGTTGCGGTTACAGCTATGGCAATGGTTAGTATTGCATACACGCGCTCATTGCAGAACTACACTGCAAGCCAGAGCTATGTTACAGCAAAAAACACCCTCGATATGATTGTCGAAGTAACCGACAATGTAACTACCACCAATGACTACGGTCAGGTCGGAATGGGAATGAACGACAGAGCGGCTATCGCACAGCCTCTTTTTGATGTTATTACATTATGTAACACCGATGTTTACAGCAGCGGCACATACGACAACTCAAAAGCGGGAGGTCAGGTCGCATACGGAACTGTAACGCTCGACACAACCGATCTCAACGGTATATCCTTCGTCGACTATACAAAGCCCGATGGTACCGTTCTCGGTCAGATCAAATATGAAGTTCTGCCCGACCCTAACGCCCCCTCGTCAGTTTCCGAAGTAACAAGAAACGATATTGACGGTTTCACAGGCGATACAACCAAAGTTAAATACGGATCACAGGATACAGTTATTCTTCCCCCCCTGGGCGGCAAGGACCGTCTCGGAATTTACTCCTATGCCCGCGTAAAGATGACTGTAAAAGTACAGTCAGGTTCGGGCGATACAGCTCAGATAAGAACAGTATCAAGAATTTATGACGCAAAGCTCTTTGAATTGAAAGAAAAAACTTCGGCAACACCTCCTCACCATGCAAATTCAGGAACAGGTAGATTTACTCAGGCTGTCAAGACCATGGGTAAGTATACCAGCGGTACAGGCATGAATGTCATCGGCGGTATCAGTGCCAAGGGCGGCGGCGGATCCTTTGCAGGTCTTAAAGGAAATACCTCATCCGTTTATATCAACGGCAATTTCAACCCCAAGGATTCAGGTCATAACGGTACAATGGATATCGGAGCAGGCCAGCAGATTACAATAAACGGCAAATTTACCGTTGACAATAACTTCAACTTCAACTCCACCTACAATCCTGCTACGGATACAGGCTCAAAGCCGTTTATCTACTGCGATGAGATTGAATGGAGAAACAGTAATATTCCGTCGGGCGATATGGATATTATCACAAAGAACGGCGGTATATTCGGAAGAGACTCCAACAAGATTACAGGTAATGTCCTCAGCGGAGGAAACCTTGAACTTGTCGGTAACAACCTTGAAATAACAGGCGATATCATTGTAGACGGTGATGTAAACATCGCACAGAGCATCAAGGGTACAGGTACCATCTACTACACAGGTTCAATCAATAAAACTGAAGCTGAAGCAAACGGTGTCAAGTTTGTAAAGCTCCCTGCGGGAACAGTATTTGATGTCAAGAATCCTACTGTTGACAGTGATACAGGAGTAAAAATCGTTACAACCCCCATCACTCCCTCAACAACATACAACATTTCAACCGACCAGTCCGTTTTCGGTGAATATCATGAAGACGGCGATGTTTCAAAGGGAGTAGTCCCTGCCGAAACTCCTCCCGCTTCCGTTGATGTTACTGTTGACGATACAACAAACGGAACAGGTTCTAGCAGCAAGAATGTAATTTATATCGACATTCCCGAAGGAACAACTCAGACCGTTTATCTCCAGCCCGGCAACTACCAGGATGTTGAAATCGTAATCCGCGGAGGAGGAGACGCAACCTTCTATCAGGATGGCGATGTAAATATGAGCGGCGTCAGAGTATGGTCCGAGCTCGTTAAGGAAAAGGTTGAAAACGGCGAAGTTATCGATATGAAAACTCTTGCCGACGATCCCGATTACTCACAGATTCTCTGGTATGTAGACTCAGGCGCAAGCCTTAACATCAGTTCAAGCGGCTCCGACGGTAACCTTCTCAACGCCTACATTTACGGTCCCGAAGCAGGTATCATGTATACCTCAGGCGGTGACGCGTCAGGTCCTTATGTAAAGGTAAAGGATGAATTCGGAAATATCACAAATATGAAGACATGGCTCATGGGCGCCGTAGTCGGAAACGAAATCAAGATGTGCGACGGTTCATCGGGTATCATCTTCATCAACCCCGAAGGAACAGGAAGCGGAAGCTCAGGCGGATCAAGTACTCCCGGTACTCCCGGTGCCGATACATTCGACAGAACATCTGTAAGATACAATCTTAAAGCACCCGGCGTCAAGTACTATACCAACAGATAAGAGGAGGTAAAGCGTTATGTTGAAAAAGAAACTCAAGGGCTTTACCCTTGTCGAGATAATAGTCGCACTTGCGGTATTTTCGATAATGTCTCTCGTTGTTGTAATGATTATCCAGATGTCGTCTTCGATTATGAAAGACAGCCAGTATACAACACAGAAGGCGAATAACCACGGTTATCTCGCCGATGTGGCTGCTGCCTCCGCTGAAACGGGATATGATAAAGTATCAAGCAATCAGCAGTTGACGCTTAACGGAGTAGCTCTTACAAAGGTAGATGTTGTCACAATTGAGGGCGACAAGGTTTATGACAGCAGCGCAACGGGCAGAGATGAAAGCCCCGATTCCAACTTCTATAAAGAAGCACCGAACATAAGAGTGTTCCGTGCAGGAACATAAGCGGGGTGGCATCAATGAAAAGAAAAATTAAAGGCTTCACCCTTGTCGAGCTTATAATCGCTATCGCTCTTATGGCAATTCTTATGGTGATGGTAGGTCTCATTATGAAACCTATCTCCCAGGTTTTTGCCGATACATCAAAATACACCGAGGACCGTTATGTTATGGACGGTATGGCGGCAATAATTGACGAAAACCTCAAATATGCAGATAGGATTGTTTTCATTTACGACCAGGATTATCTGAACGATTCTATGATTTCTACCATTGCGGGAGAGATGCAGGTTGACGAAAAGAAACTTCAGGTTCTTGAAATCATCAATAAATGTCCTTCTACTGCAACAACATTGTTGCCCGATTTTACCACCAACAGTGGAGTAGAAACAACGGGCAGAATTTATAAGTCTGCCTATGTTGACGGCACAAGAAAAACCTGGCTCGTCGGAGGAGAGGCATTCTACGGCGATGGAAGCTACTTTGTCAATCTTGAAAACACCGCAGGCGTCGACCATATGAATCCCGGCAAAGAGATCGAGTATACAATTTACGCATTTGACACTAAGCAGTATGCAAAAAGGGACTCTCTTGATAATGCTCTTATGATTGACGCAATGAGAGATTGTACAAGAGATGATATAAAATCATTACCGTTTAACGATGTTATTGCAAACTATGCCGAAAAAGGTATAAGATTTGTCAATGACCCGTTTGGACAAACTAATAAAATCTGGAACGATGGTTCATACGACCGAGGATATATAAGCCCCATCGACGGCTCAATCGGTGCAGGACCGAACAGAGGCAACGGCGGTAATGATAATGCGGGTATCGAGACATTATCTCCTAACCCCGGTTATAACATCTTTATCTACTACACAGTTCGTGATTAACAGAAATAATAAAGGCGGTCGAGCGACTGCCCGACCGCCTTATATTTCTTTTTAAATTTAGTTCGGTTTTAAAAACGAAAGATACCAGTTGAAAATCTCCGTTCCGAACATTGCTCCGAAGTAAAGTCCGATGCAAAGCCACGGACCGAACGCAAACTTTGAATTCTTTGTGACAAGCTTTACTATGATTCCCGCAACGGCGGCAGTGATTATTCCGATAAAGGCTGAAACGATAACCGCTTTGTATCCGAGATAAGCTCCCGCGCAGGCCATTAAGATAACATCGCCCATTCCGATTCCTTTTGTAACAAGGGCAATGATGAGGAAGGGAACGCTCACAACAAAAATTCCTATGAGCCTTTCAACAAGAGTGGCGGACGGCGTTAAAATAAACGACGGCACAGCGAGAATTGCAATTCCTATTAGCTCCATAACGAGCATTTCCTGAGTATCCCAATCGGTAAAGCCTATAACAACAAGCAAAGCAAAGTATACTATATTAATTATAAACCCGAATGAAAGACCGTATCTTAAAAGGGCGGTCACCGCGATTATTCCCATAAGGCTTTCAACGAGTGCATACCTGCCTGAGATTTTTTCCTTGCATCCGCGGCACTTTCCTCCAAGAATTATCCAGCTCAGTATGGGTATCAGGTCGTACCACTTTATCGGTTCGCCGCAGGTCATACAGTGCGAGCTTTTCTTGACAAGCGATTCTCCCCGCGGTATCCTTATGATACATACATTGAGAAAGCTTCCGATACACGCTCCGAAGATAAAGGTCATCACAATAAAAATGACCGACATAATAGGCGAGTCGAATATGTAATTCGGACGAAGAAGATAATATTGCGCTTCTGAAATAAGCATTTTTAATCCCCCTAAATTTATTTTAAATTAAGTTTACCACAAAAAAACACAAATTTCAAGAATACCTTGCAAAAGTCCGTGAGCAAGGAGGACTTTTGGAGGGTATCCTCGAAGAAAAAAACACTGACGGAGGGCTATTTATGAAAAACATTCCTGTTGGACAATATATGGTGCAGAAGGGACTTATCACCGATGAGCAGTTGGCTCAGGTACTTGCTGCACAGAAAGAAAACCGTACACCCGGTAAATTTTTCGGTGACTATGTAATCGAACTCGGCTTCGTTTCGGATGTTGAATTTGCAAAGGTTCTCGCTGAGAGAATGGGAGTTGACTTTGTCGATCTTTCCGAATATAAAATCAATCCCGAGGCTGTCAAGAAAGTCCCCGAATCACTTGCTAAAAAGCATACAATCATCGCTATAAATATTCAGGGTAGAAGACTTACCGTTGCTACCAACGACCCTGTAAACTTCTATATCTTTGAAGATGTAAAGGTTATCACAGGTATGGACGTTATCCCCGTTCTTGCAACAAAGGACCAGATAACAAAGGCTATCGGCAAGAACTACTCAATGCAGAATGTTGACTCGGTTCTCGACAGTGTTACAAACCAGTTTATCTCAGATGAAGACATTGCAGCAGTTGAAGAAGCAGATATGGCAGAGCGTGTCGATAACGCACCTATCGTTAAGCTTGCTACAACAATCGTTGAAAACGCGTTTAGAATGGGCGCGTCGGATATTCATATCGAGCCTTTCAAGAACTACACAAGAATAAGAGTCAGAGTCGACGGCGAACTTGTTGAAATGATGCAGGTTTCAAATGTTGTACATAACTCGCTCTCAACCCGTGTAAAGATTATTTCGGGAATGAACATCGCCGAAAAGCGTATCCCGCAGGACGGTCGTTTCACTCAGGTAGTTGACGGAGTTACCCTCGATGTCCGTGTATCGTCGCTCCCGATGGTAGCAGGCGAAAAGATAGTTATCCGTATCCTTTCAACAGGTGATGTATCTGTAAGAAAGATTACCGACCTTGGTATGACCGACTACAACTATGTAATGTTTGAAAAGATGATTACCTGCCCTCACGGAGTTATCCTTGTAACAGGTCCTACGGGTTCAGGTAAGTCAACAACCCTTTACGCCGCACTCGGCGAGCTTGCAAAGCCCAATGTAAATGTCGTTACCGTTGAGGACCCTGTCGAAAAGAACATCGACGGCGTTAACCAGTGTCAGGTTAACACAAAGGCAGGTATGACATTCGCCGCAGCCCTTCGTTCTATCCTCCGTCAGGACCCTGACATAGTAATGATAGGAGAGATGCGTGATACCGAAACAGCAGAAATCGGTATCAGAGCCGCTATCACGGGACACCTTGTTCTTTCAACACTTCATACCAACGACGCCGCTTCGACAATTATCCGTCTTTGCGACATGGGTATCGCTTCATACATGGTTGCTACTTCGCTCATCGGCGTTATTGCACAGCGACTTGTTAAGATTCTCTGCCCCGAATGTAAGAAGATGAGAATGTCCGACGAAAGAGAAAACGAACTTCTCGGCATTGCAAACTCAGTTCCTATATATCAGCCCTGCGGTTGCTCAAAGTGCAACAACACAGGTTATGCAGGCCGTACCGCTATTCACGAAATCATCCTCTGCGACGGCGAGCTTGCAACACTCATCGCTAACGACGGTACTGTTGAGCAGATTGCCGCAATGGCTAAGACAAAGGGCACAAGACTTCTTCGTGACAATGTTGCCGAACTCGTTATGCAGGGTACAACATCAATGGACGAACTCGTCAAGACAACATTCTCTATCTAATCTAAAATATTCTCCGAAAGGATGTAGAACTAAGTATGCAAACAATCAATATAGACGCTTTGCTTGACGAGGTTAGAAACCTTGGCTGCTCGGACCTTCACTTTACCACAAATATCCCTCCCGTTGTAAGACTTCACGGCTCTTTGCGTAAGCTCAGCGCTTATGACGATATGACCAACGAATCTATTATGGCAATAGCCGCACAGATGACCAACAGCCGTCAGCTTGAAAGCATCAAGGCATTTATCGACACCGACTTTTCCTATGTTACAAAAGCGGGCTTCCGTCACCGTGTCAATGTTTATCACCAGAGAGGTCAGGCGGGTATCGCAATAAGACTTCTCCGCAACGATATTCCCACACTTAAAGACCTTAACCTTCCGCCCGTTGTTGCAGAATTCGTTATGCGTCCCCGTGGACTTATTCTCGTAACGGGACCTACGGGTTCAGGTAAGTCTACTTCCCTTGCCGCTATGATTGACTATGTTAACGACCATAGAAGCGCTCATGTTATCACCATTGAGGACCCTATCGAGTATGTTCACGAACATAAACGCTGTATGATTAACCAGCGTGAAGTCGGCGCCGATGTTGACTCCTTTGCGGGAGCTCTCCGTGCCGCACTCCGTGAAGACCCCGATGTTATCCTCGTAGGAGAAATGCGTGACTTTGAAACAATCACAGCAGCAGTAACCGCCGCCGAAACAGGACACTTGGTTATGTCCACACTTCATACAACCTCAGCGGCAGATACCGTTAACCGTATCATCGACGTTTTCCCTGCTCACCAGCAGTCACAGATAAGAACCCAGCTTGCCGCAACCCTTGTTGGCATTATGACTCAGACTCTCGTTCCCACCTCTGACGGTGAAGGTCGAGTAGCGGCAACAGAAATTCTTTCAGCAACCGACGCTATCTCGGCAATGGTTCGTGACGGCAAGACTCATATGATTCCCTCCGCTATCCAGACAGGTAAGGCTCAGGGTATGATGTGTCTCGACCAGTCGCTTGCAAAGCTTGTAAACGACGGAACAATCACAATCGACAGCGCCATCGAAAGATGCGCAAGCCGTGTTGACCTTCAGAGATTTATGGGCAACAGATACGACCTTTAATAAAACTTTTCGCCGCCTTTTTCTGCATAATCGGAAAGAGGCAGCGGACTTGTCTCGGTTACAGTAAGGTTACATTAAGGGTAAACAAATTATGAACAAGACTTGTATAATTTGACGGAAAACCCTTTGTAAACGACTGTTGAAGAGAAAAAATATACAAAATTAAGATTTTGTTAAAAATTTTTTAAAAAAACTATTGACAATATGTGAATGACTGATTATAATATAGTTACAGTCAGGAACTAACCGAATAGTTCAAATTACCATTTGAAGTTTGGAGGCTATAAGGAATGAAGTCAATACGCAAATCGGTAAAAGGCTTTACTATTACTGAACTTATAGTAGTAATGGCTATTATCGCCGTTCTGACTGCAACTCTGGTAATGGCGGTCGGCGCTTTTGTCAGGGATAAAAAATATGACGACGCTAATTCAAAAGCCGAGTCAGTTTACAGAGCGTTACAGATAAAGCTCAATCAGTATGACGCCGAGGGCCATACAACCATTGACACAACAGGTGCAACGGTTGAGGGAATAGGCGGAATCAAGAGAACAGATTCCGATTCTTACATATACATCGGCAACTTTGAAAACACGGGCAAGATTGAGGCAAACCTCGGTATCTGCCGTCATATCAAAGATTCGTCGGGTGTTGAGCTTGATGTTTCTTCCGCATTTGACGGAAGAGGAGGAAATATCGACTTCGATATGCACGACGCTGTAAACACTCTTTACACCAAGCGCACCAACTCAAGCATCACCCATAATCCTTCGTGGATGGCAAAGGTGAATATATCGACATACACCGTTGAATATGTTCTCTATACTGAGGATAATGTTCAGCTTCATAACAAGTTCTTTGACAGAACAGGCTCTGACGATAACGGTTATTATGTTGACACTTACGAACAGCAAAAGAATGATGAAAGAGCAAGGCTTGACTATCTTGTCGTAGGTTGCTATCCCATGCAGAGTTTTTATAACTAATTTCTTACGGAAAAGCGTTCTTGCGAGAGTCGTTTGCAAGAGCTTTTTATAAAAAAAAATAATTATTTACAGGAGGGGTTTCTATTATGAGAAATCTTAAGGCAAAGGGCTTCACACTCGTTGAGCTCATCGTTGTTATCGCTATCATCGGCGTACTCGCAGCAGTTCTCGTTCCTGCAATGCTCGGTTACATGAGAGACTCAAAGATCTCACAGGCTAACCAGAACGCACATGCTGTTTACACAGCAGCTTCTGCAGCAGTTACAAAGTACTGCACATCAAACGGCACAGCAAACACAAAGAATTCTACATTCACAGCTTCAGGCAATGACGCAGTTGGTGGAACATCTGTAACACTCAAGGACTTCAAAGATTACCTCGGCGATCAGTTCAAGGGTAACTACCAGTTCAAGACAGGCGTTTCAGGCGATACAATCGACTACGCTCTCTGGTCACAGGATACAACA
>CALZLD010000061.1 GCA_945788225.1 uncultured Clostridia bacterium | reverse complement strand
TCGCCGATTGTTTCTTTAAGAAGATTGGTAAGTCCCGGGTTGGACTGATAGAGCCATCTTCTGTAAGCAATACCGTTTGTGACATTCTTGAACTTGTGGGGAGTGTCAAGGAACTCGTTGTTGAATACCTCGTGCTTGATAATCTCCGAGTGGAGCTTTGAAACGCCGTTTACGCTGTGCGAAGCGTCAAGACAAAGGTTTGCCATATGTATCTGATTATTCTGAATGATAGACATTCTTGAAACTCTTCCCGGGTCGCCCGTTCTTTCCATAAGAGCGGAGCAGTAACGCTGGTTGATTTCGCAGATAATTGAGTAGATACGGGGGATAACCTCTTTGACAAGGTTCTGGTCCCACTTTTCAAGAGCTTCCGCCATAACGGTGTGGTTGGTGTAGGCAAATGTGTTTCGTACAATATGCCAAGCCTTGTTCCAGCTGTAACCGCAGTCGTCAAGCAGAATACGCATAAGCTCGGGGATTGCGAGTGTGGGGTGAGTGTCGTTGATATGTATTGCAACCTTTTCGTGCAGGTTGTCAAGTGTGCCGTAAACGCTCATATGGTGATTAACAATGTCACCGACAGAGGCTGCGCAGAGGAAATACTGCTGACGAAGGCGGAGCGACTTACCTTCAAGGTGGTTATCATTGGGGTAAAGCACCTTTGAAATAGCCTGTGCCATACTGTTCTGTCCCAAAGCCTTTGCATAATCGCCCTGGTTGAACATATTCATATCGAATGAAGGCGATTTTGCCTGCCAGAGTCTTAAAACCGATACTGCCTCGGTGTCGTATCCCGAAACATACATATCATAGGGAACGGCGAGAACTGTTGTGTAGTCAACATGAGAAACATGGTGATACTGATTGTCCCAGTATTCGTTGAGCTTGCCGTCAAAATGAATTTCAACGCTCTTGTCAAGCTTGGGCACAAGCCATACCTGACCTCCGGGGAGCCAGTTGTCGGGGAGCTCTGTCTGCCAGCCGTTTTCGATTTTCTGTCTGAAAATGCCGTATTCATAGCATATCGAATAACCCATTGCGGCATAACCCTGAGTTGCAAGACCGTCAAGGTAACAAGCGGCAAGTCTGCCGAGACCGCCGTTTCCGAGTCCCGCGTCGGGTTCGTATTCATAGATATTGTCAAGCTTTATGCCGTATTCCTTGAGAATATCCCTTACATCGTCCTGAATACCGAGGTTATAGAGAGAGGTTTTGAGCGAACGGCCCATAAGAAATTCCATCGAGAGATAATAAACCTGCTTTTTGCCCTCGGAATGTATCTTATTCATAAACTTTCTGCGCTTTTTTCTAAGTTCCGATACAATAACCGAAGAAAGTGCCTCGTAAACCTGCTTGTCCGAGGCTTCATCGGGATTGAGGTTATACTCCATCTGAACCTTATGGACAAATTCCTCTTTGAGTTCTTTTTTTGTTATTTCTTGCATATCTTTACCACCATTCATATATTTGCAAATTTACATACAAAAGTATTATATACCATTTTCGGATTTATTTCAATACCAAACAAGTACATATTACAAAAATTGTAGGTTTAGGAAAAAATTTTCAAGAATTTTACACATTCATAGTCAAATAGGTTAAATTTATGCCTTTCTGCGCTTTCTGAAAAGGGTTGAAACGCCCATAACGCCAAGAGCTATTGCCGCCGCTATTCCAACGGAGCGGACAAGATTTGAAAAAAACAGCTGGGTGTTGTTTGTGGTGAAGTTGAGCATAGTGTCGTATATCAGTTTTCCCGGTACAAGCGGAATAAGCCCCGTAACAAGAAAAACGGTAACGGGAGTTTTTCTCACCCTCGCAAAAATCTCGCAGAATACCGTCATAACGGCGGCGGCAAAAAGGTATGCAGGGGTTTCATATTCGGGCAGGATATAAAAGACTATCGTGAACGCTATCCACGATATTACTCCCGAAAGTGTGGAAAAAATAAGGTTTTTGCCCTTTGTGTTGAATATAACCGAGAATGCAAGGGACGATAACGCTACCGAGATAAATTCAAGAAAAAGTCTCACAAAACCGCCCCCTTTGCAAAAAACATCACAGAAACGCCTATTGCTATGCCGAAAGCCGTCAGAATAGCCTCGGCAAGTCCCGACATTCCCGAAAGATAATCCTCCGCCATAAAATCGCGCATACAGTTTGTAAGAGCAATTCCGGGGACAAGCGTCATCAGAGCGCCCGTCATTGCACTTTCGGGGTTGTGAGAAAATCCCGTTATTTCTGCAATAAGGGTGACAAAGGCAATAAGCGTCGCCGAAAGAATACTCTTGAAAAAGATGTTATAGCGCTGTCTGTCAAGCAGATACAGAAGTATTCTTGTCATAGCGGCGGCGATAAGAGCCGTGACTATATCCCCTGCCGTTCCTCCGAAAAATATAGCATAAGAAAGTCCCACAGCCGCAAAAGCGGAAATCTGCGCAAGAGCGCTTGAACCCTTTTCTTCTTTTATTTTTGCAAGCTGTTTTCTCGCTAATAGAATATCGGGCTTTGTTTCACATATTCTTCTTGAAAGCGCGTTGAGCTGTTCAAGGCGATAAAGGTTTGTATCGCGGTATTTTATCCTTGCCGATTTTGTCAGCGGCAGGGAATTATCCGAGACCGTAGCTATTATATTCACGGGAGTAGCCGAAACCTCGGCGTCATTACAGCCGTAAGCCGAAAGAATTCTTGTCATCGTTTCCTCGACGCGCTGAATTTCCGCGCCGCAGTTTAAAAGCTCAACCCCCACATCGACGGCAAAATTCAGTATCGTTCCCTTTGATTTCATATATGCTCCTCTTTTTTATCTTTAAAACAAAAGAACGCCGAAAGGCGTTCCCTTTGCTTTATTTATTTTTTGTGACAAATCGCCGTTTTATTCCGCAGAAACATTGCAGGATGAAACGATAACCGATACTGTTCCGAAGGGGAAGCAGATAGGCATTGAGAACATCTCACCGTTCTTTGCGGTAAGCTTTGCGTTTTCAACGACCTTCTGAGGTTCAAGCTGTAATTCCGTCTGCTTGTTGTTGGACATATTTACGGTGAAAAGTCCGTTATGAAGGTTTAAGAATTCCGCAACGGATTCTCTTGCCATTTCGTCAAATTCGGTGAGCCCCTCACCCGAATATCTTGCGGCAAATTCCGTAAGAGCGGACGCAGAGCCTTCAATGGCAGTGAATACCGTTCCCTTGCCGTTGATAAGCTGATATGCAGCCTTGTCCGCTTTATATTCCTTTACCGATTCGGGAGCAAGAGGAATAAAGTCGCCGCCGACAAAACGGATAATGTTCTTGAATACGAGCGAAACATAATCCGTAAAGAAGTCAATGTTGCCGTCAAAGGTGTTGAATATGTAAAAATTGCGGATAATCGTGTCAATCTTGCGGTTCTGGTCGTCGGTGAAGTCGCTTTCTTCGATAAGGTTGTTCTGCTTGTACTTTGCAAGAGCCTCGGCAAACTGTTCGTTTGTGAGATAGCCTTTGTCAACAAGCGCCTGTCCGAGAACAAGGTGAGCCTGCTTCTGATTTGAGAGAAGTTCTTCAACCTGAGCCTCGGTAACAAAGCCCTTTTCAACGGCGATATCGCCGAAGCGCTTGTCTGCGCGCTGCTGTTCCGCGTGGACCTCGTCAACCTGCTTTGCGGTCATATATCCCGCGTTTATTGCAAGAACGCCAAGCTTTGCACGAACGACCTTCTGCATTTCAAGAGCTTCGATAAGCTGCTGCTTTGTTACAAGCTTTTCATTAAAAAGATAGTTTCCAAAAAATTGTGTAAACATATAAGGTTACTTCCTTTCGGCGATTTTTTCAAGAATTTTTGTAACATCGTCATAATTTATCGGCTTCTGCAAAAATTCATAAGCGCCCGCCGCAATAGCTATTTTAAGGTTTTCCTGCGTTCCGACCGAAGAAGCCATAACTACCTTTGCCGACGAGTCGTATGCAAGAATGTCAAGCAAAGCCTCAACTCCGCTCTTTTCGGGCATAACAATGTCCATAAAAACAATGTCGGGCTTATTCGCCTTATAAACGCTTACCGCTTCGTTTCCGTTAACGGCTTCAACGACATTTTCAATGCCGAGAGAAGCAAGATGGTCCTTCATCTTTTTTCTTACAAGAACGGAATCGTCGCTTATCTGAACTTTAATGTCTTTCATTTCCATAATAATTCTCCTTAGCAAACAGAATGTATTTAGCACTATGTATTTTTATTTTATAATACGAAGAAACAAATTTCAATAGCTTTTCAAAATATTTAACGAAAATATGTAATACGACTGTAGTTTTTTGTTAAAAAAACACAATTAATGGGGATAATTAATTAATTTGTAACATCCGCCGTATTGCAATTATCGCAAAAATGTGATAGACTTTCTTTACTGAAAAGCAAAAAGGAGAAAAACTACACTATGGCAAATTGGGTAAACAGTTCGGTATTTTATCACATCTATCCCTTAGGTTTTTGCGGAGCGCCTATGCTCAACGCAGGGGGAGCGCCCGTCAACAGACTGAAAAAGATTTCGGAATGGATTCCTCACATAAAAGAAGGTAATTTCAACGCTATATATTTAGGTCCCGTTTTTGAAAGCGCAGTTCACGGATACGACACCACGGATTACCGCATTATCGACAGAAGACTCGGCACAAACGACGATTTCAAGGCTCTTTGCAAGGAGCTTCACGACAACGGCATAAGAGTTGTTCTTGACGGAGTTTTCAATCATGTGGGCAGAGATTTCTTCGCCTTCAAGGATTTGCAGGAAAACGAATACAATTCGCGCTATAAAAACTGGTTTTATGTGGATTTCGGCGGAACAAGCCCCTATAACGACCCGTTTTCCTATCAGGGCTGGCAGGGGCACTACAACCTTGTCAAGCTTAATATTTCAAACCCCGAGGTTGCCGATTACATTCTCGGCAGTGTGGGAATGTGGATGGACGAGTTCGGCATTGACGGGCTTCGTCTTGACGCGGCGGACTGCGTTGACATTGAGTTTTTCAAAAAGCTCAAGCACTTCACAAAGTCCAGAAACCCTGATTTCTGGCTTATGGGCGAGATTATCCACGGCGACTACAACCGTTGGGCAAACCCCGATGTCCTTGACAGCGTTACAAACTACGAATGTCAGAAAGGTATCTATTCATCCCACAACGATAAAAACTATTTTGAGATTGCTCATTCTCTCAACAGACAGTTCGGCAAGGGCGGAATTTATCAGAACCTCACCCTTTACAGCTTTGTGGATAACCACGATGTAAACCGTCTTGCAAGCTTTTTGAAAAGACAGGAGCATCTTAAAAACTGCTATACAATTCTATACACAATGCCCGGCGTTCCCTCTGTTTATTACGGAAGCGAATGGGGCATAAAGGGCGAGCGCACAAATGCGTCCGACACAGTTCTGCGCCCCTCTCTTGAACTCGACAAAATTCCCGACGCGGATATGTCCCTTTTTGAGCATATAAAGAACCTTGGAAAGATACATTCGGAGCTTGTAGCTTTGCAGGTGGGCGAATTTGAAAATGTAGTTATCCGCAACGAACAGCTTGTCTATAAGAGAACCTGCTCGGCGGGAACGGTGTATGTCGCTCTTAACCTTGCCGACCACGACGCAGAGGTTGGCTTCAATATGCGTGGCGCCTGCCTTATCGACAAGCTCTGCAACGACAGACAGTATATCCCCCAGAACGGCTATATTTCCATAAATATGCCGCCGTTCTCGTCAATGATACTTGAAGAAGGCAACGCCGCAAAGGTAGAAGTTCAGGTTGAACAGCAGGGCATTCTTGTGGGAAGAATGTATAAGCACTTCAAGGGCAATACCTATATCGTTCTTGCAATAGGCAAGGACTCCGAAACTATGCAGGATGTTGTTGTTTATCAGGAGCCTGCGGGAGAAAAGAAGGTATGGGTGCGTCCTTTGGATATGTTCTCGGGCGATGTTATGGTTGACGGAGTGAAAAAGAAGAGATTTACCCTGCAATAAAAAGGAGGGCGCTTAATGGAGGACAAGACAAAATTTCACAGCACAGTGCATTTTCCCGAATGCAGAAGAAAGATGAAAGTATGCAAAGCGGCGATGTTCTTTCCCCTTGCCGTCGTCGTTCTTAACATAATCGCGGGAATAATCGCCATTGCCATTGAGGGCGGCTTTGCTATTGACAACGAAGAGGGTTCGTATCTTTTCGGCGCGATGTTTATGTGGACAGCGATAACGGGTATACCGTCGCTGTTTATCGCAATGGGGTATAAGGTCCCCTGCTTTGTTTCGGGGTTTGCCTTTGCGATGATGGCGGCGCTTATCGGAAACAATATTATTATGTCGGTATCGTTTGTCGGGGTAATGTCCTGCGTTATAGCGTTCTATTATATATGTGAGGCAAATGATATGAAGAGTATTTACGGCTATCCTAATTTCAGGGAGGACTGCGAATACGAATATCTGCGTCCCACAAAAAAAGAAGAAGAAAAAACGGAAGAAGAAAAAGAAGAAGAATAATTTTCAAAGTTGCCTACGGGCAGAGGATTTTTTATGAAAAAAGAAGAGCTTGTTACTGAAAGGCCGTCGATGCCCAAAATGACCTGGCCGATTTTTATCGAGCTTGCATTGCAGATTTTTGTCGGATACATTGACCAGTTTATGATTTCTCGCTTTGACGAAACTCTCGTCGGAGCAGTCACCAACGCAACGCAGATTTTAAATCTCGTGATACTTGTTTTCAGCGTTGTAAGCACGGCGACAACAATACTCATCGTTCAACATTTAGGCGCAAAGGAGTACGGAAAGCTGAGTGAGATTTACACCCTTTCCGTTGCGATAAACATAGTTTTCTCGTCTGTAATAAGCTTATTGCTGTTTTTGCTTGCGCCGAATTTTGCCGTATGGATGAGAATACCCGTCAATATGCAACCTCATTTTATCGCCTATATGCAGATTGTGGGCGGAGGAATGTTCTTGCAGGCGATATTCTTAATATTCTCGGCGTTTTATAAGAGCAACGGGCTGATGAAGCACACTATGCTCTTTGCCGTTATTATGAACGCTTTGAACCTTATCGGAAACTTTTTGCTCATCTACGGCATAGGTCCGTTCCCCACGCTGGGAATAAAGGGCGCGGCTATTTCAACCGTTTTCAGCAAGCTTGTGGGAGCAATACTCATCGTGGCGATTTTCTTTAAGGTAACCGATGTCAAGCTTGACATAAAGACCTTAAAGCCTTTCCCTGCCGATACTTTCAAAAAAATTCTCAAAATCGGCATACCCTCTGCCGGCGAAAATGTTTCCTACGACTCGTCCATACTCGTCATACTGGTATTTGTCAATATGCTCGGTGAAGTTCCGCTGAACACGCGCTCATACGGCGTGATGTTCTCTATGCTCTGTTGCGTTTTCACAATGGCTGTGGGAAACGCTTTAAGAATTACCGTCGGCTATCTTATCGGAGCGAAAAGGCACGACGAGGTTGCAAAGGTCATCACAAAGTCAATATTCTGGTCGCTTATTATTTCTGTGGGAACAACCGTTCTTATTCTCATTTTCAGCGACGCATTCTTCGGATTATTCACCGATAATCCCGAAATACTCGCTCTTGGCAAAAAGGCGATGTTTGTCGAGATTTTCCTTGAAATCGGCAGAACGATAAATATAATTATGGTTTCTTCATTGCAGGCGGCGGGCGATATAAAGTTCCCCGTAACGCTCGGCATTATTTCAAACTGGACAGTTGCCGTTGTGCTTTCTTATGTTCTGGGAATAGTTTTAGGCTTCGGTCTTGTGGGAATATGGTGGGCGATGGCGATTGATGAAATTCTGCGCGGAGTTATCTTTATTTTCAGATTTAAAAGCGGAGCCTGGCGCAAGAAAGACCTTCTGTCATAAATTGCATAAAAAAGCGTATATTAAAGAGCAGAGAAATCTGCTCTTTGTTTTTTATGCGAGGTGATTTTATGCCCAAAAAACATTTTCTGCCCGTTAAGGAAATTATTCTGACGGTTTTTGTGATAATTCTTATAATATTCTGCTTCTGGAAGTATGACGCGGTATTTTTTCTTTTAAAGGCCGTTTTTCTCGCTCTGCGCCCCGTTTTTATAGGTATCGCCTTTGCCTTTGTGATAAATTCCTTTGCAATAAGGGTGGTAAAGATATGGCGGACGGATAAAGTGCCCGAAAAGGTTGCGTGGGTGATTTCATCGCTGGGAGTGTATGTCATATTTGTCGGAATAATCGCGGCGGCGCTGTATTTTGTCATTCCAAGCCTTGTGGGGAGCATAAAGCAGTTTTTTGAAAATTTTGATGTATACTACAACAATTTTTCCCAGACGCTTGCAAAGCTTCCGATAATAAGCATAACAGAAAAATTGCTCCCCCCGCCCGAAAAGATAAGAGAATATATCCCGACAGCCGTTTCAACTGCAACAAACGCTCTCGGCGGAGCGGCAAGGGGCGTTGCCGATACCTTTATCGGCTTTGCGGTATCCTTTTATTTTGTACTGGGCAAAAATTCTTTTAAAAGCGGAGCAAAAAAAGTCGCTACCGCCCTGCTCTCGCCCACAGCCTATGAAAAAGCCGAAGAGCTTTACTCGGTTTTTGTAAAGACCTTTTCGGGCTTTATCAGCGGTCAGCTGACAGAAGCGCTCATTATGGGCGTTCTATGCTTTATCGGTATGCTTATTTTCGGCTTTGAGTACCCCTTGCTCATCAGCGTGATAATCGCCTTTACAAACCTTATCCCCATTTTTGGTCCCATTATGGGGACAATTCCGTCGGCAATGATTTTACTTTTTGCAGACCCTATGAGCGCTATATGGTTTGTTATTTTTATAATAGTTTTACAGCAGATAGAATCACAGCTCATCTATCCCCGCGTTGTCGGAACTTCCGTCGGGCTCAAACCCTTCTGGACGCTCTTCGCGATTATTGTGGGAGGCGGTCTTTTCGGGGTATGGGGTATGATTCTCGGTATTCCTCTGCTTTCGGTGATTTATACCGAGATAAACAGGATTATCTCAAAAAAGTGCGAAAATAAGGGATTTGTTGATGTCGAAAATTTTCGATAAAAAACTCTTGCAAATGGAATAATAATGTGATATTATAGGTTTATGGAAAAAATTAGCAATTTTTATGGAGGTAATCCCGAATGAATACGAAAACAAAGGTACTGATATGTGAAAACTCGGTAAATGGCGAATCAATGGCGGCTAACGCATTGCGTAACAGCGGTTTTTCCGTAATAACAAGACCGAGGGACGGCAAAGCGGCTATCGAGGCTATCAGAGAAGAGAACCCCGATATTGCCATTATCGACGCTGAAATGTCGGGCATTGCCGCCGAGGATATTATCAAGCAGGCTTCCGCCGTTACATTCACACCGCCTAAGTTTATAGTCATCACCTCATACGGCCAGATGGCGGAGGACGATGTGCTTATCAAAAACGGCGCGTCAGAGGTCATCAAAAAGCCTTTCGGAGTTCACACCCTTGTTGAAAAGACAATAATCGTCAGCAAGAGCGACAGCTCAAAGGAGCACGAGGATGTCAATATGGAAGTAATCGTTACCGACATTATTCACCAGATAGGCGTGCCTGCGCATATAAAGGGTTATCATTATTTAAGAGAGGCTATCCTGCTTTCTATTTATGATGAGGAGATGCTTGAAAGCGTTACAAAAATCCTCTACCCCACCGTTGCAAAGCGCTTTGACACTACCTCGTCAAGAGTTGAAAGAGCCATAAGACATTCCATTGAAATTGCGTGGGACAGAGGCGATGTGGACACTCTCAATTCCTATTTCGGATATACCGTCAACACAGGCAAGGGCAAGCCCACAAACAGCGAATTTATTGCGCTGATTTCGGATAAGCTCAGGCTGAAATA
>CALZLD010000060.1 GCA_945788225.1 uncultured Clostridia bacterium | reverse complement strand
GATGAACATAAGAAAAGAGAGCCGTTCATCGAAATCAAAATCGAAAAACCAAAAAGACCAAAAGAAATCACCCTTGAAATGACAGGGCCCATAATATCCGAAGAACCCGAAGAAGTCAAAAAGAAGAAAAAATCGGATAAAAAAGAGCAGACGGGCAAGCTTTCCTTTGATAATAAGGATGTAAGACCCATAGACGCGCGCAAGACTGCCGAAAGCGACAATATGGTCGATAACCTTAACCGTATCAAAAAGGAGCGCGGACAGCATACAGCGGTAATTCCGCCCATTTCAAGAAAAAATATCTCCGATATCGACTTAAAGCTCGACGACAAAATTCTCCCCAATACCGAGCCTATCCCGATAGACGAATCCGCAAGCGAAATGCAGAAAATGCGTGAGCTTAAAGAGCGCAGAAAACAAAAGGTCAACGATTTTGTCCTCATCGGCGATGATGAAGAAGAACTTTCCTCCTTGCCCGATGATAAAAAAGCACTTGAAGATTTTGACTCCTTCGACGACGCTCCGTCTGTTCACGACGATATAATTCAACTTAAAAACTCTTTGACTGTAAGGCTTGTTTTCCTTGTCGTTATGGCTCTTGCAAGCGGCTATATCGCTCTTGCCAACGATTTTGACATTCCGATTATGGAAATACTCAGCAAGGGAGCTCAGCCGACAACATACCTTTTTGTAAATATTATTCTGGGACTTCTCTCAGCTTTTGTCTGCTATACAGTAATATCCTGCGGATTTAAAAAGCTGTTCTCTATGAAGTCCGACTGCGACACCATAAGCGCTATCGGCATTGTGGGAACTCTCCTTGCCGCAACGGTTACCCTTGCAAATACGGGAATGGTATCTCAGGGCTTTGCAAATGTATATATTTCAGTAGCGATATTCTCACTGCTTTTCAACACGATAGGCAAACTGCTCATTATACTGAGAACAGAAAAGAACTTCCGCTATGTTTCGGGCGACTGCGAGCATTACGCTGTTTTCACTGTCGATAACGAAGAAAAGGCGTCAAAGTTCACAAGGGGAGCGTTAAATGATTTCCCCGTTCTTGCCTCAATGCGCAAGACGGAATTTGTCACAGATTTTCTCAAAAATTCCTACGCACCCGATGTTTCGGACAATTTCTGCAAAATAGCCTCACTCGTTATCTGCGGAGGAGCGTTGCTTGCGGGAATTCTTTCCCTCATTTTCAATCGTTCCGTTGAGGGAGCAGGTTCGATATTCGTTGCACTTTCCGCCTTTGCGGGAACAATTTCGGTATGCTCCTGCTTTGCGACAATTCTTGCCGTTAATTTCCCTCTTTTCAAGGGAGCTTCAAAGTACATCTCGTCCTCGTCTGCAATGCTTTCATATCAGAGCGTTGAAGATTTTTCCGATACAAACTCTGTTCTTCTCGATGTTTCACAGCTTTTCCCCGAGGGAATGGTAACGCTTTCTTCGATAAAGGTCTTTTCGGGAACACAGATTGACGAAGCGATAGTTCAGGCGGCAAGCCTCACAAGCCATTCGGGAAGTATCTTAAAGCATATGTTCTATGATATAATCGTCGGAAAGACAGAAATGCTCAACCCCGTTGAAAGCTATATCTATGAAGACTCTATGGGACTTTGCGGCTGGATAAACAACAAGCGCGTTCTTCTCGGAAGCAGAGAGCTTATGATAAATCACAGCATCGAGGGAATGCCCACCGTCGCAAGAGAAAGAGAGTACACAGAAAACGGCAGAATAGCAGTTTACCTCTCGATTTCGGGCGAGCTTTCGGCAATGTTCATTATCGACATCAAGGCAAGCCCCGAGGTTGAAAGCCGTCTTAAGGAATTTGAAAAGAACGGCGTCAGCGTTATGCTCCGCACAGTTGACTCAATCATCAGCATAAATAAGCTTGCCGAGCTTTTCGGCGTATCTCCCGATATGTTCAAGCTTCTCCCGTTCAGACTCCATAACGATTTTGAAGAAACTTCGGGCTATGTTCAAAGACAATCCTCATCACTTGTCTGCAACGGAAGATTTGCTTCGTTTGCTTCGCTTATTATCGGAACGAAGCGCATAAGAAAGACCGCTAACATAGGACTTATCATTCAGGCTGCGGCAGGAATTTTAGGACTTTTAATGGCGCTTGTATTTGCCGCGTTGTCCTCATTCTCACAGCTTACACCTACTGTCGTTCTTCTCTATAACCTTGCGTGGACAGCGCTCACGATTTTAATTCAGAGCATAAGAAAGGTATAAAAATATGCGTTCAAGCGGAATACTTATGCCGATTTTCTCACTTCCGTCCGATTACGGAATAGGAACAATGGGCAAAGCGGCTTATGACTTCATTGATTTTTTAAAAGCTTCGGGACAAAAATACTGGCAGCTTCTCCCGATAGGACCTACAAGCTACGGCGACTCGCCATATCAGTCGTTTTCTTCCTTTGCGGGCAACCCTTATTTCATCGACTTTGACCTTTTGCATAAGGACAAGCTTCTCAAAAAGAGCGACTATGCAGGAATGAACTGGGGAGAGGACGACGAAAAAATCGACTATGCCCTCATCTTCAAAAAGCGCTTCAAGGTGCTTAAAAAAGCGTTTAAAAACGGTTTTTCCCGCGATAAGGAGCAGTACATCGAATTTATCGGAAATAATCCCCGTATCAAAGATTACGCTTTCTATATGGCTATAAAAAATCATTTTGATTTAAAGCCGTGGCAGGAATGGGAAGACGGAATAAAGTTCCGCAAACCCGAATATCTTAAAAAATACGAAAAGCTTCTTTCAGAGGAAATCGACTTCTGGGGATATACACAGTTCCTTTTCTTCAGGCAATGGAACGACTTAAAAGCCTATGCTGCAAAGAACGGCATAAAGCTTATAGGCGATATTCCTATATATGTTGCCGCCGACAGCGCTGACGCCTGGGCAAACCCCGAAATTTTTCAGTTTGACGAAAATCTTCTTCCGACAAGCGTTGCAGGCTGTCCGCCCGATTGCTTCTCCGAGGACGGTCAGCTCTGGGGCAACCCTCTCTACCGCTGGGATGTTCTTGAAGAACGCGGCTTTGATTGGTGGATAGAAAGAATTTCCGCAACGGCAAAGCTTTTCGACATTATCCGCATTGACCATTTCCGTGGCTTTGAAAGCTACTACTCCATTCCTTACGGCAACGAAAACGCAAGGATAGGCGAGTGGGTAAAAGGCCCCGATATGAAATTTATAAAGACCATAAAATCCAACTTTAAAAATACGGGTATTATAGCCGAGGATTTGGGCTTTCTGACACCTGCCGTCGAAAAAATGCAGAAGGCTTCGGGCTTCCCCGGAATGAAAATCCTCGAATTTGCCTTCGACCATAAATCCGACAGCGCATATCTTCCGCATAATTATCCCAAAAACTGCGTAGTATATACAGGTACTCACGATAATGAAACAGTTGTCGGCTGGATAAATAATCTGTCGAGAAAAGATAAAGCTTTCCTCAAAAAATATGCCTGCGTTTCAAAGACATCAGCTTTGCCGAGGGCGGTTATCCGCCTTGCGTGGAGCAGTTGCGCAGACCTTGCAATAGCGCAGATGCAGGACTTTTTAGAGCTTGACAACACGGCCCGAATGAACGAGCCTTCCACTCTCGGCAAGAACTGGCAGTGGAGAATGAAAAAAGACGCCCTCACCGAAAGCCTCGCTGATGAGATAAAATCTCTCACCGAGCTTTACAGAAGATAGGAGAATAAAAAAATGCCGCACATCACTCTTAAAATGTTAAAAGGAAGAACTGACGAGCAGAAAAAGCTTGCAACAGAAAAGCTTTCAGCCGCTCTGCACGAAGCAATAGGAGCAACCGAAAGCCACATATCCGTTTCTATCGAGGAATACACCCCTGAGGAGTGGCAGAAGGTTTTTGCCGAAGAAATCGAAAACAACAAAAACCTCACCCAACAGCCTCACTACGACCCTAAGTCGCTTTTGAAATGAAAGCCGTTCTTTACGCTTTTTGGCAGTGTTCTTTCGGAATAGTCCAGACTTTTCTGGGCTTTTGCGTTTTTCTTAAAAACATCAAATGTAAGCACTTTTTCTACCACGGGGCAATCTTTACCGAGTGGAAAAGTGACGCAAGTATGTCCTTGGGGCTTTTCGTTTTCGTTTCCGCAGGACTTTCCGACCGTTCCGACAATTACCGCGAAGAAGTCATCGTCCACGAATACGGCCACACGATACAATCCCTTATTTTAGGACCTTTGTACCTTATCGTCATCGGCATACCTTCGTCCGTCTGGGCAAATATCCCTAAGTTGATTGAATACCGCAAGAAAAATAACATTTCCTATTTCAGCCTTTTCTGCGAAAAATGGGCGAACTTCTTAGGCGAAAAGGTAACGGGAGAAAGCTCCCCCAAACAGAAATTCATTGATTAAGAGGTCAGCTATGAATGTAATTTTAGCGTCAGCTTCACCACGAAGAAAAGAACTTCTCACCAATATTTTCCCCGATTTTCAGTGTATCCCGTCCGATATTGATGAGATTATCCCAAAAGAAACTCCGCTGTTTGAAGTTCCTTGTATCCTTGCAACGCAAAAGGCAGAATTTGTTGAAAAATCTCACCCCGACAGCCTCGTTATCGGAAGTGACACCGTAGTTATTGCAGGAAACGAGCTTCTCGGCAAACCCTGTGGCGATGACGACGCAAGACGAATGTTAACGGCTCTTTCGGGCAAGGTGCATTATGTAGTAACGGGTTGCGCGCTTTTTTATAACGGCAACAGCCGCATTTTCCGCGATGAAACAAAGGTCGAGTTCTATCCTCTTTCCGATGAAGAAATAGAAAATTACATTGCCTCCCGTGAGCCTTTTGACAAAGCGGGAGCATACGGAATACAAGGTCTCGGCAGTCTTTTCGTCAAGGGAATAGACGGCGACTTCTTCAATGTTGTGGGGCTTCCCGTATCGCGCCTTAACCGTGAGATAAAAGCCTTTCTCGCCGAAATGCCTTAACCCAATGAATAAATCCCTGCAAGAAATCTTTCTTGCAGGGATATTTTTATCTGTGTGCGCTTCCACCGCCGAATGTTCCTCCTCCGCCTGAATGGTGCGTCGAAGAACCCGAAAATCCTCCTCCGCCCCCTCCCGATGAGTCGGAAGAGATACGGTGACTTGTGGTGTATTCTCTTATAAAGGTATCGCTTTTTTCTCTGAAAAATGTTGCCGAGCTGTTCATATAAACTCTCGCCGCTTCCGCCTTTTTAAATCTGTATGACATCTTTATGCAGAAAAATATCACAACGGAGGAAATCAAGAACACAGGAACAAAAATCATCAGAAATGTTCCTATGGGGAACTTTCTCTCAACCTCGTCCGTAATGTCATTGTAGTAATAGTCAGAGTTCGAGTCAGGTTCTCCCTTGTCGTAAAATTCGTTCATTTTATAAAGTATGTCATCAATAGCGTCGGCAAAATTCTCGTCTTTCAGGTTCCCGTGAGCGTATGCAAGAATATCCGCTATTCTGCGGTCATCAAACATAATAATAGCGTCGCGCGCTGTGCTTATGTGGTCAACATAGGTATCGTTGTTTATCAGTATCATAACCCCGTCAACATTCTTGCCGAAGACCTTTTGATAGCTGTCGTCAGAGTATGCCACTTCGCTTTTCGAGCCTATATCATCCGTTATGACAACACCGACATTATACCCCGTTTTTTCCGCAAAGCTTTCAGCCTTTTCTGCAACCTCACCAAGCTGAGCTTCGGTCAGGTGATTGAAACTGTCCGATATGTAAACCTTTTCCGACTTGTATTCCTTTGCGCTGACAGCAATAGGGAAGAGCATCACAACCGCTGTAAATAAAGACAGCATAAAGCAAAATCTTTTCATCACATAATCCCTCCCAATACAAGAATAAGAGAGATTATGAGCGCAATAGCAAACCCCACGCCCAGCGAAACAAGTACGCCCTTTTTCGTGTCAAAGGGCGGAGTTCCCGCAAGCTTTCCCGTCTGTCCGTTTATCGAAAAATAATAGCTTTTTCCCGCGTGCTTGTATGTCATAAACCATACGGGCAGAAGCGTGTAATGCCAGTCGGTCTTTATGAGTTTAATGTCCTTGCTCCTTAAAGAAACCGAAGAATAATTTATCGACTGCATTAAAAGCGACTCCGAATCCTTCACTACTCTGTCCCTTATCCTCGGCAGTACATCAGTATTCTTTATATCATATTTTTCCGCTAAATATCCCGAAAGATACGACATCGAGAAAGGCTCAAGCTTTTTATAGTCAAAAGGCTCAATAGCCTCCATCAGAGCGTCCTCCGCTTTTGATGAACCGTCCGCAGGGACTTTTACATAGTCCACAACGGCGCTTCTCTTTACAAGATATTCTCTCGTGTTCGTATACTGCATATCGCCCGACTGCCAGGTTCTTATCCTTCTTCCGACAGCCTCGATTTTAGCGTCCGTCTTGCAGTCGGCAAGCCAGAACGGAATGTATACTCCCGCCATTTTTTCAAGCTGTTGCTCCGATTTGAAACCTTTTGGCAAAAACCATCTTTTAGAGCACCAGTCCTTGAAAAGCTTAACAGCCTTTTCTCTTGTCACGGCAAAGGGAATGACATGCGACGGCTTGAATTCGCCCGAAAGCCTGCCCTTTAATATTGTCGGGTTGTGACAGTAATAGCAGAATGTCGCGGCGGTGTTTTCGTCCGCGATAATTTCCGCGCCACAGCTTTCGCATATAAAAAGAGAAGTCCCGTCTGAAAATTCATCGGTCTGCTTTTTCTCCTCCTCTGTCTGTTCAAGGGACATATTCTCGATATCGGGGAAGGCAAGCTTCAACTGCTCTTTTGAAAATTCGCTGTCGCAGTATTCACAGCAGAATATCTGCTTTTCTGCTCCCCATTGTAACGGCGCGCCGCAATTAGGGCATTTATACTGAACTATCGTCATAGTCTGACTCCCAAAAATAAAGGTTTTTATTCAAACAAATTATACAATATTTTATCAAGACAGTCAATCTTTCATACGCATAAAAAAGAAAAAGCCCGCTCCCTTTTGGGAACGGGCTTTGAAAGAAAATCTTACTTAGACTTCTTAGCGATAACAGCAGCAGCAGCGATTGCAGCAGGAATAGCAGCAAGAGCGATAGCTGAGTTACCTGTTTCAGGGTTAGCAGCACCGTCTGTAGCAGCTGTTGTGTCAGCAGCAGTTGTATCAGCAGGAGCAGCGTCAGTTGCAGCAGGAAGTGTATCCTCAACAACAGTTGCAGATTCAGCAGATACTGAAAGTGCCATAGCAGAAAGAGCGATTGCAGCAACAGCTACAGTAGCAAGAAACTTTTTCATGATTAATTTCCTCCAATTCTTTTGTTTAAAACATCTATTGAATGTTTGTATATATATTATAGCACACTTTTTTCAAGATAAACAACCTCTAATAATAACAATTATTGCAAATTTTAGAAATTGTTTTTGTAGAAATCATACAAAATATGTTTAAAAATTTCTATATATTTAAAAGTCCTTAAAAATTATCCGCTTGAAAAAGCCTTAAAAAAATGATATATTATAAAAAAGAACGGAGGTTATATTATGAACGAAAATCTTGATTTTATCATAACGCAGAAATTTGAAAGAACAGCCGCGGCTCTTGAAAAAAATAACATAAAAGCCTTTATTTGTGAAAATAAAGATGAGGCACTCGAAACAGTCAAAGGGCTTCTCACAAAGGGCAGTACCGTCAGCACGGGAGGCTCTGTAAGCCTTTCTCAGTGTGGAGTAATCGACCTTCTCCGCTGTGGCGATTATAACTATCTTGACAGAACGGGGCTTGAAGGCGAAGCCTTGCAGAAGCTCTACCGTGATTGCTTTTTTGCCGACAGCTACCTTTGCTCGTCAAACGCAGTCACCGAGGACGGCTATCTTTATAATGTGGACGGCAACAGCAACCGTGTTTCCGCTATTACCTTCGGACCAAAGCAGGTCATTATGGTTGTGGGAATGAATAAGGTCGTCCGCAATATTGACGAGGCAATTCACCGGGTAAAATCCGTTTCCGCGCCCGCAAACACAAAAAGGCTCGGCTGTGATACATACTGTGAAAAGAAAGGCGTCTGCGTGGGCATCAACGGCTGTATCTCCGACGGTTGCGACGGGGCAAGAATATGCTGTAACTATGTTATTTCGGCAAAACAGCGTATAAAAGACAGAATAAAGGTAATTCTCGTCAAAGAAGAACTTGGTTTCTGATATTTTTAAAAAATCAGCCTGTCCTCCCTTAACAAAAGGGGGGACTTTTTGTTTATCCCTACAAAAAAATATCCTCGTCCCGTAATCGACAGATTTATCGTCCGCCCCGTATTATCATAAAATCAAAGGAGGGCGGATATAATGACAGTTTATGTTGATGTTCTTGCGGTGCTTAATATCTATGTCAACTTTTTTCTGATAAAGGCAACGGCAAAGCTTACGGGCATAAAAATTTCTGCGTTAAGAACTGTTCTTTCCTCGGTTTTCGGGAGCATATTCGCCTTTGCAATATTTCTTCCGCCTTTAAACCCCATAGCGCTGACGGCGATAAAGCTCTGCGGAGCATTCCTCATAGTGTTTTCCGCATTCGGCTTTAAAAGCTTTGTTACATATATAAAAAATACCTTTGTCTTTTTCTGCGTTAACTTTATTTTCTGCGGACTTGCCTATGCCCTGATAATCGCATTGAAGTCCGATTTTTTTGCCCATAACAACCTCTGCTTTTATGCAGATTTTTCGCTGGCGACGCTCGTTGTGTCTACTATTGTCGCCTATTTTGCAATATCCCTTTTCCGCAGACTTTTTGATAAAAAATCCGTCGTCACGGATAAATTTTCGGTGATAATTTCTTTTGCCGAAAAGACCTTTGCTCTCAACGGAATAGCCGATACAGGCAACCGTCTTGTGGATAACTTCACGGGAGCGCCCGTAATAGTCTGCGACTGCGAAAAAATAGGTCTTTCCGAGGATTACACAAAGCCTTTTACCGATAAAAGCTTTAAGGGACTTCGTTTTCTCACCTATTCAACAGTTGATAAAAACGGAATAATTCCTGCGTTTATGCCAAAAAGCGTGATAATCAAAAATGAAACAACGGGCGAGATGAAATCCGTCGACGCTATGATAGGCATAGCAGGTAAGCAGGAAAACGACTGCGAAGCTATCTTCAATCCGTCAATACTTGCATAAAAGGGGTAGAATAAGATGAAAGGCATATCTGCATTTTTTGAAAAGCTTTTGATAAAACTCGGTCTTAAAGGCGGAGAAATTTTTTACATAAACGGCTCCGACACTCTTCCTCCTCCGCTGACAAAAGAAGAGGAAGAAGAAGCTTTCCGCCTGCTTGAAGAAAACGACCCCCGCGCCAGAGAACAGCTTATCGTCCATAATCTGCGCCTTGTCGTATATATCGCCAAGAAGTTCGAGTCCACGGGAGTGGGAATAGAGGACCTTGTTTCCATAGGCTCGATAGGACTTATCAAGGCGGTCAATACCTTCTGTCCCCATAAGAGCATAAAGCTTGCGACTTACGCTTCACGCTGTATCGAAAACGAGATACTTATGTTCTTGCGAAAGACCTCTCAGCGCCGTGTTGAAATCTCTATAGACGAACCGCTCAACACCGACTGGGACGGCAACGAGCTTCTACTCTCCGATGTTCTCGGAACAGACAGCGACACCGTAAATCGCGGCATTGAATCCGAGGCTGAAAAAAGCGTTCTGCTCGAAGCTGTCGAAAATCTTGAAGAGCGCGAAAAGCTCATTATGAAAATGCGCTTCGGACTTATTGACGGCAAGGAAAAAACTCAGAAAGAGGTCGCCGACATTATCGGCATATCTCAATCCTATATTTCCCGCCTTGAAAAGAAAATAATAAAAAAATTAAAGGTCAGTATGGATAAAATTTAATAAAGTCCTGTATATAAACTCAGCTTTTCTGCAATAATTACTCATAGTAATTGTTAGGGGAGCTGAGTTTTATGTATTATAACAAGGTTGACATCAGCGGAGTTAATACATCAAAGCTGACAGTTTTGAAAGAGTCTGAAAAAATGGAACTTTTAAAAAAGTATCAGGCAGGCGACAAATCCGCACGCGAACAGCTCATCAAAGGAAATTTAAA
>CALZLD010000059.1 GCA_945788225.1 uncultured Clostridia bacterium | reverse complement strand
CCTCTTTTTTCACAAAGAACCATATTACCGTCCTTAGCACGGCTTCCGAAATGGCAATACTGGCACTGAGGAGGTATATCGTTTCCAAATAATTTTTTCTTAGCCATTACAAACATCCTTTCCATAATGTTTATTTTGTTTATTATATCATAAATTTATTTTATTTGCAACAGTTTTTTTATATAACAATAAAATAGTCATTATAATTAAAATAATCGACGGGATAGGAGAAATATCTCTTGAACCTACTGTAATAGCGACAACGGATGCTGTAATGGAAATATGCTTTACAGTAATTTTTGATATTAAAAATGAAAAAATTGCAATAAAAATTCTTGATATGAAAAATTTCTTGTATGAAAACCTGTTCTTTGTTATAGCTTTTAGTTGCAATATTACAGAAAGACCTCCAAAAGAAAATACAGCTGTTACTGCAGGAATGAGATTAAACTGATTTTTTTGAAGTTCTGTAACCGATGTAACTTCAATGAGGGAAATAATAAGATTTTTGATATTATTATCGAATGATAGAAAATTAAGAATATGTTTTGCAAAAATAATTACAACCGATGAAAAGATAATCATAATACATATTTTATAAAGGGATATTGACGCGGACTCTACCGATGATACAAGCATTTCTTCTGAAAAATGTATCTTATCTTTTATATCCAACCCTTTTTTGGATTTTTCATTCAATCCTGATATAATTGCATATAAAATACTTGACAACGCTATTGAAAAGTATATTATAAATCCAGCCTTTGAAGAAGAGAACAATGAATTATGCGATATCCCCAATATCAGAGCAGGGCTTGGCATAAAACAGTATGAAAGCATTTTTTCTGCATTTTTTTTTGTTATTTCATTATTATCATATACTTCGGAGAGTATTTTCGCCCCTATCGGATACCCTCCCACAAAACTTATCAGAAAAATTGAAAACAGCTTTTCGTCTATATGTAAGATATATCTTGAAAAGAGCCTGAACGGCTTGCTGAGAGCTTTATAAAGACCGCTTTGAACAATCAGCGAAGAAATAACAAGGAAAGCAAACAACGATGGAATAACTATTTTAAGACACTTTTCAATTGAATTTGTTACTGCAACTGATATTTCAGAAGATAAAATAAGCGAAGAAACAGAAAATAATATCATAAAAATCGAAATAATTATATTTTTATATCGTTTCATAGTAACTCTCCCGATAAAAGTATATAAATTCAAATTCTACAATATATTTATATACAGGAGATGAACTGTCTATGAGTAAAGAGAATAATGCTAAGAATATCATCAGAAAAAACCTTTATCTGAATACAAATATGTCTTTAACCGACAATACCGAAATTGTGCTTGAAAATTGTAAGAAAATACTTGAATATAATGATATTTATATTAAGATATCAACTTCTACAATAACATTTCAGATTTGGGGCAAAGACTTGGAAATTACCGATTTTGAAGGAAAAGGACTTATAATAAAAGGAAAATTTTCAAGTATTGAGTTTTTATAGAGGTGATATGATGTTCAATCAGGTAAGGGGAGTTGTTGAGCTTGAAGTTATCGGTAATGGCTATGAAAAACTTTTGAACGATGCAAAAGATAACGGAATAATATGCTTTGACATAAAGGTTGCAAATGAAAAGCTCTATATTAAAACATATAAAAAAAATATAAAAAAAATCGAGGATATATCCAAAAGATACGGTCTTGTTATAAATATTATATCGAAAAAAGGTTTTATCTTTAAAATAATAAAGTATAAAAGAAGATATGGGATTATATTGGGTGCGGCAATTTTGATTTTTAATATTATATTTTTTTCAAATATTGTTTTGAAAGTAAGTATAAACGGTAATGAAAAGGTTTCGGATGATGAAATAATGAGTTTTCTTGAGCAAAACGGTGTTAAATACTGGAGCTTTATACCTGATATAGATATGGATAACTTAGGCAGAAAAATGTATATAGCCTTTGATGAAATATCCTGGGCAACGGTCAGAAATTCAGGTGGAATATTGATTGTAGATATACGGGAAGAAACAAAAAAGCCTGAAATGGTACCGATAAATCAGAAATGCAATGTTATTTCGGATAAAAATGCCCAGATTATCAAAATAAAAGTTTTCAGCGGAACAGCGGCGGTAAGCGAGGGTGACGGAGTTGCAAAGGGCTCGGTTTTAATCAGCGGGATTGTTACCGATAAATTCGGAAAGTCTGAAGCGGTAAGAGCGGACGGAGAGATTATTGCAAGGTATCAAGAAGAGGTTTGTTTCTATCAACCGCTTGAACATATGAAAATGAATGAAGTAGGTATTGTTGAAAAGAAATCGCTCTGCATCTGGGGTAAAAGCCTCTGGAATACGAATTATATTCCCGATGAAAAAGCTTTTACTCATGACAGAACGATAAATTATTTTTCATTTTTATCTCTCAAGCTTCCGATAGGTATATTAAAAGATACATATCATCTTTATGAATATGAAAATGCTGTCGAGACGCCTATCTCTGCTGAGAAGATTTGTTTTGAAAAGATAAAAGATTACGAGGATATATTTTATTCTGATAAAACCATAACCGACAAGCAAATTATCAAAGAAAATGATAATAGTGGGATAAAAATAAGAATTGTATATACTATAGATAGCGAGATAGGATTTAAACAGAATATTATAATATAATTTTTTGAAAAAATACTGTTTTTTTTGAAAAAATATGGTATAATTAGGCTATGTATAAATACCGAAAGGGTGAACTCATGTCTGAAAAATTTTTAAAGATAGAAGAACCGAATTATGTTCATACACTTCTTGGTGATTACGATGAAAATATAAAGCTCATTCAAAGGCACTATAATGTTAATATTTTATGCAGAGGCGAAGACCTTAAAATAAGCGGAAACGAAGCGGATGTTTCCCTTGCCTTTGCTGCTATTGATATACTCTTAGAAAAGATAAAGAACAGAAGTTCAATTTCTGAGCAGGAGATACGGTATGTATTCTCAATGGTCGATGAAGGCGCATATCACGAGATGAAGAATATATCAAATGATACAGTCTGTATCACATCAGCAGGAAAGAATGTTAAAGCAAAAACATTGGGACAACAAAAATATATTGACGCTATTAAATCCAATACCATAGTTTTTGGCGTCGGGCCAGCAGGTACAGGTAAGACCTATCTTGCGGTCGCAATGGCTGTAAAGGCTATGCGCGCTCATGAAGTCAGCAAAATCATTCTTACAAGACCTGCCGTCGAAGCGGGGGAAAAGCTCGGATTTCTTCCGGGAGATTTGCAGGAAAAAGTCGACCCTTATTTAAAACCGCTTTATGACTCATTATTTGAAATGTTCGGTGCTGAAACTTTTGCAAGACACCTTGAAAAAGGCAGTATCGAGGTTGCTCCGTTGGCATATATGAGAGGAAGAACTCTTGACGACGCGTTTATTATTCTTGACGAGGCTCAGAATACAACGCGCGAACAGATAAAAATGTTTCTGACAAGACTGGGATTTAACAGCAAGATTGTTGTTACGGGTGATGTTACTCAGATAGATTTGCCCGATAAGAAGAAATCGGGACTTATCGAGGCAACAAAGGTATTGAAAAATATTGAGGGAATAGAGATAATAAAGTTTTCGGATGTCGATGTAATAAGACATAAGCTTGTTCAGGATATAATAAAGGCTTATGAAAAGTATAATTCAGAAAGGAAAGATAGCGATGCCTAAGGTTAAAGTTTATGTAAGAAACAATCAAAAGGATGTTAAGGTCCCTACAGGTATAAGACTTCTGATTAGAAAATGCTGTCAGGCGGTACTTAAAAGCGAAGGTTTTGACAAGGACGCTGAGGTTAGCGTTTCGTTTGTAAGCAACGCGGATATAAGGTCTCTCAATAAAATGTATCGCAATAAGGATAGGGTAACCGATGTTCTTTCTTTTCCATTGTCTGATGACGGAAAATACGATATTAATAACGAAACAGGAATGTGCCTTTTGGGAGATGTTGTTATTTCGTTGCAGACCGCTATGTCGCAGGCTGAGCTTTACGGTCACTCTCTTGAAAGGGAAGTGGGATTTCTGACAGTTCATTCAATGCTTCATCTTTTGGGATATGACCACGAAAAATCTCCGCTTGATGAAACAATTATGAAAGAAAAGCAGGAATTTATACTTGATAATCTTGGTATTTCAAGGGACAGCACATTTACTGATAACAAGGAAACGGTATAGCAAATGGGAAGTAAAAATGTTTTTGTAACTATAATAGGCAGGGCAAATGTCGGAAAATCATCGTTGTTGAATGCCCTTGTCGGAGAAAAAATTGCAATGGTAAGCGATAAGCCCCAGACGACGAGAACAAGAATATCGGGAGTTTTGACAAAAGGCGATATTCAGTATGTTTTTATGGACACGCCTGGAGTGCAATATAAAACAAAGAATAAACTCGGTGAGCATATGAACAATGCCGTTAAGCAGTCTGTTGTTGATATTGACGCTATAATTTTTATTATAGATGTATCCAAAAAAATAGGGGAACAGGACAAGCTGATTGCAGAAAGGGTTAAAAATACACATTCTCCCGTTATTTTACTGCTTAATAAGACAGACCTTGTTGATAAGAAGGTTGTTGCCGAAAAAATAAAGGAAATATCTGAACTTTATGATTTTTCTGCCATAATACCAATCAGTGCAAAAAATAACGATGGGGTGGACCTTGTTCTTGAAGAGGTTTCTAAATATGCCTCTGACGGACCTCATTATTTTCCTGATGACGCTATTACTAATCAGAATGAACGCGTTCTTGCCGCGGAAATAATAAGAGAGAAACTGCTTATTCTTTTAAGCGATGAAATTCCTCACGGAATTGCTGTTACGGTTGAGGAAATGAAAGAAAGAAATGATAAAGACCTTCTTGATATTACTGCAACTATTTTTTGCGAAAGAGAGTCTCATAAAGGCATTATAATCGGAAAAAACGGAAGTATGCTCAAAAAGATAGGGACTCTTGCGAGAGAAGAGCTTGAAGAATTCTTCAGGATAAAAGTCAACCTTCAATGCTGGATAAAAGTTAAGGAGGATTGGCGGAACAGAGAAGGAATAATCAAAAACTTCGGACTTGATTTCAGGAAATAATTACACCTTTATTTCGACTTATATATTTTGTCTTGCGTGATATACTCTTATTACAATATCATTGCGGAGGTCAAAATATATGGAAGAGTTATGGGATACTTTTTATAGAAGCGGTAAGATTTCTGATTATTTAAAATACAGTGCGTCATTATCTGACGCTGTCGGTACCACAAACGAGGATATGAATAATGCTGATAACAACATACGGAATAGTAATTCGTGAGCGTAGTATCGGAGAAAACGACAAGTTTATCGATGTTTTAACCAAGGATCTGGGAGTTATTGAGCTTTCTGCCAAGGGAGTGAAAAAAATTACAAGCAAAAGCTTTTCGTCGGCCCAGCTTTTTGCTTATTCAAAATTTTGCCTTAATAAGAAAAACGACAGATACTATATAAACAGCGCAGAACCTGTTCATATGTTTTATAATTTAAGACTGGATGTTGAAAGCTTTGCGCTTGCGTCATATTTTTGCGAAATTATTCTTCACACAATAACCTCGGAACAGAGTGCGAATTCGGTCACAAGACTTTTTCTTAACACCCTTTATTTTCTTGAAGAGGGGAAACATCCAAAACGCCTTTTGAAGTCGATTTTTGAACTCAGACTTGTGTCTGAAATCGGAATGATGCCCGATATTTTAGCTTGTCATTCCTGCCTTTGCTATCAGACTCCCGTTATGTATTTTAAAATAGATAAAGGAATGATTTTTTGCGAAAATTGCTATAACAGGGCAGGGGACGCTGTTGAAATAAATTCTTCTGTCCTTCACGCAATAAGATATATATGTCTTACTGATTTTGAAAAGCTCTGGTCGTTTAAGTTATCCGATAACGCTCAGAAGAATCTTTCACAAATTACTGAAAAATATATTCTTTCTCACACGGAAAGGCATTTTAAAACACTTGATTTTTACAAGGAATTGGAGAATACATTTAATGGATAGCAACTATAAAACCCTTGAATTACATAAAATACTTAATATGCTTTCTGATATGGCTTCAAATCCCATAACGAAAGAAAAGGCTCTGTCTATAGAACCATCAACCGATTTTTATACTGTAAAAAAAGAACTTAATAAAACTTCCGACGCTTTTGAGTTATCTTGCAAATTCGGAACCCCTCCGTTTTATAATTACAAGGATATGTCTGAAATTCTTGAAAGGGCTTCATCGGGAGGGAAGCTTTCATTAAAGGAGATGCTTGATGTTCGTTATCTTCTTATGCAATGCAGAGAGATTACGGAATGGTACAAGCAATGCTCTGAAACTGAAAATACTTTATCTTATCTTTTCAGCTCTATTGTTCCGAATAAAGGTCTTGAAAAGAAGATAGAGCTTTCTGTTCTTTCTGAAGAAGAAATTGCTGATACCGCAAGCGATGAACTGGCAAAAATAAGAAGAAAGATTGTTCAGTCGGGAATGAAGGTCAGGGAACATCTTGACAAAATGATTAAGTCATCTTCTGTTCAGAAAAGTTTGCAGGAAAATATTGTAACTATTCGTGACGGCAGATATGTTCTTCCCGTTAAAGCAGAGCATAAAAATAATGTCGAAGGACTTGTCCACGATGTTTCATCGAGCGGTTCAACGCTTTTTATTGAACCTATGGCTGTTGTTGAAGAAAATAATAGCATTCGTGTGCTCAAAAGCCTTGAACAAGAAGAAATCGAGCGTATTATCAAAGAAATATCTGAAGAATGCGGTGCTTTTGCTGAACAGCTCATTAAAAATACATCGTATATCTCAGAACTTAACCTTTATTTTGCAAAAGCAAATCTTGGGGCGAATATGAAAGGCTCTGTGGCTGATATAACTGATGATGGAAGGATTGTATTAAAAAGGGCGAGACATCCTCTTATCGAAAAGAATAAGGCCGTTCCGATAAATGTTTCACTTGGCGAAAGCTATAATGCGCTTATTATAACAGGTCCCAATACGGGCGGAAAAACCGTTTCTCTCAAAACTGTCGGTCTTTTGACCCTGATGACAATGTGTGGACTTATGATTCCGGCAGATGACGGAAGCATTATTACTGTTTTTAAAAATGTCCTTGTTGACATAGGTGACGAGCAGAGTATTGAGCAAAGTCTTTCGACTTTTTCTTCTCATATGAACAGAGTTGCGGAGATTATAAGAAAATCCGATGAGCAATCTCTTGTACTACTCGACGAATTAGGGTCGGGAACAGACCCTGTTGAAGGTTCGGCGCTTGCAATATCTATAATTGAAAATTTGAAGAATAAGGGCACAAAGCTAATGGTTACGACGCATTATCAAGATATAAAGCTGTATGCTCTTGACACTGAAAATGTAGAAAATGCAAGCTGTGAATTTGATATTGCAACATTAAGACCTACCTATAAGCTGATTCTAGGTTCTCCGGGTAAATCGAATGCTTTTGCGATATCCTCGAAACTTGGAATACCCGATGATATAATTGAGTATGCAAAATCTCTTGTCAGCGAAGATAATAAAAGATTTGAAAATATTTTTGAAAATCTTGAAAAACTAAGGTCTGAGCTTGAAAATAACAATAATGATGCAAAAAGACTCAAATCCGAGCTTGAATTTACAAAGAAAGAAATTGACGAAAAGAAAAAGCTCATTGATGATAATTATGAAAAAGAGCTTGAAAATGCAAGGATAAAGGCTATGCATATCGTGGAAAGTGTTCAGGAACGCTCAGATGAGCTATTGGACGAGCTTGACAGTATCAGAAAACAAAAGGAAAAGTCAAATTTTTCTGCTCTTACTGCTGACGCAAAAAGCAAGGCTAAATCGGCGCTTAATGATATGTATAAACAGGCTAACCCTGTCACCAAAAGAGAAGATGATTATAAGTTGCCAAGACCTTTAAAAAGAGGGGATACCGTCCATATCACCGATATTGATAAAAACGGTATCGTTGCAGGCGAGGTTGATGGAAGCGGAAATGTCTTTGTTCAGACAGGAATAATGAAAACTAAGGTCAATATTTCAAAATTAAGACTTGTCGAACAACAAAAATCTTCAAATACTACGAAAAGCAAAGGAATATCCAAAAAAGGCGTTCAAAGTAAGGTCACGAGAAAGGTTGAGCTTGAACTTGACATAAGAGGAAAGGCCGCTGATGAAGGAGTTTTTGAACTTCAACGCTTTATTGACGGAGCTGTGATGTCAGGAGTAGGATTGGTTACTGTCATTCATGGCAAAGGAACAGGTATATTGAGAAATGCTGTTCACGCTGAGCTTAAAAGAAATGCTTCTGTAAAAAGCTTCAGACTCGGAGTTTACGGCGAAGGTGAAGATGGCGTTACCATAGTCGAACTCAAATAATAAAAATAGTCGGTTGTAAAGCCGACTTTTTTATTGATTTAGATAAAAGAGAGTGATATAATTAAATTGCGCAATAATAAAAATTATGCGCAATTCATTAAAAGCCTAAACTACGGGGATACACCATAAAAAGACTATAACGAATTGCACTAAATAAAAGTTTAGTGCAATTGAGGGGAGAAATTATGAAAGATATTACTGTTGATAATCCCGCTTATTTAAATGAATATATTACATACCTGCGTGTGATAAAAGGTTCTGCTGAGCGTACTGTTGAAGCTTATTGCGGAGATATTCGTCTTTTTTTAAAATATATAAAGATGACTAAAATGTCTCTTCCTAAAGATACTGAATTTGAAAATATTTCTATTGCTGATATTCCGATAGAAATTCTGGATAATCTTAACCTTACAGATATTTATGGTTTTCTGAATTATGTTTCAAAAGACCGCGAGAATTCTGCTGTGACCCGTTCACGCAAGGCTTCTTCATTAAAGAGTTTTTTTAAATATCTGACTACAAAAACTTCATATTTAAGGAAAAATCCTGTCAAAGACCTTGAAATGCCCTCTTTAAAGAAAGGTTTGCCGCATTTTCTTACGCTGGACCAGTCTATCGAAATGCTTAAGAATGCCGGTTCTGGTGAATATGCGGAACGCGATTACTGTATTATAACTCTTTTTTTGAATTGCGGAATGCGTTTAAGCGAACTTGTCGGAATGAATATACAGAGTTTTAATCTGAATGAGCGTACTTTAAAGCTTCTGGGCAAAGGTAATAAAGAAAGAATGATTTACCTTAATGACGCCTGTATTGACGCAATTTCAAGGTATCTTGAAAGCCGCGAACAACCGCAGAGTGAGCCTAACGCACTATTTTTGAGCAGAAACGGCAAAAGAATAAGCAAACGAAGGGTTCAGCAGATTGTTGAGAATACTCTGAAAGCGGCAGGTCTTGACGGTCAGGGGCTGTCAACGCATAAGCTCAGGCATACGGCAGCTACATTAATGTATAGAAATGGCGTAGATACACTTGTTCTCAAAGATGTGCTCGGACATAAAAGTATATCTACAACAGAAATTTATACCCATATTTCAGATGAAAATCTTAAAAAAGCTTCAGAAAGTTCTCCGTTATCGAATATAAAAATAAAAAAGAGTCCCGATTCAAAATAATCGGGACATTTTTTATTTCTTCATTCTTATTATAGAATTTTTCGGAAATTCTTTATCACATGGCATTTTGAATTTCATCTCGGCATGACAGGTATTTTCTATTTTTTCTCCGTTGGAGTCAATGATTTCGGAAACTTTGATCTCAACAGGTTTTTGTGAAGGAGAAAGCACTTCGACAGTATCTCCTACCGCAAATTTATTTCTTTGAGAGCAGTAAAGGTATCCATCTTTACACTCATCAACAACCGCAACTACATCATATTCGCGTATATAACCGCTGTTTTCATAATACTGACAATCTTTTGGGTGACCAAAGAAAAAGCCTGTACAATAGCTTCTGTGGCTTACTTTAAAAACCTCGTCCTTGATATAATCGGGCAGAATAAAATTTTCTCTGTGGTCTTTAAGATAATCAAGAGCCATCCTGTATGCATTTGTTACAACTGATACATAATAAGCGGATTTTGCTCTACCCTCAATTTTAAAGCTTGTTATACCTGCTTCGGCAAGCTTATCAAGATGGTTAATCATACAAAGGTCTTTTGCGT
>CALZLD010000058.1 GCA_945788225.1 uncultured Clostridia bacterium | reverse complement strand
GTGTTCTGAACAAGCGTTGCTCCTGTTTTCTCTGCAAGATAGCTGTGTTCAAAATAGGCTGCATTAAATCTTCCGGGAGTGAGTATGACATTTATTCCTCCGCAGTTTACATAATTCATTGTATTTCTTAAAAGCGTAGCATAGTTGCGGTTGTCAACAATACGGTTATTTTCAAAAGCCGACGGAGTAGTCATTCTGCAAAGCTCCCTTGCGATAAGAGGATAGCTTGCTCCCGACGGAATTCTGAGGTTATCCTCGAGTATGTACCATGTTCCGTCTTTTGCTTCTACGAGGTCAATACCTGAAATATGGCTGTAAATTCCCTTTGACGGAGTTATTCCCGAACACTCTGCAAGATAGCCCTTTGAAATATACACAAAATCCTCGGGAATGATTTTATCCCTTATTATTTTGCCGTCGGAATATATATCCTTTAAGAACATATTAAGCGCGTCGACACGCTGAATAAGTCCTTTTGTCATTGACGAAAAATTATCTGCGCTTATGATGCGCGGAATAGCGTCAAACGGAAAAAGCTGTTCATTAAAGGTTCCGTTCTTGTAAATTCCGAATTTTACTCCGTAACGCGCAAGAAGTTCATTGATTGCTTTTGCATCTGCAACAGGTGTGTTCATAAATTTCATCTCTTTTCTAAAAAGCAGAAGGGCGTTCCGGAAATAATCCGAAACGCCCTTGCCTCTATGCTTGTATTATAGCACCTATAAAAAATGATGTCAACTGCAAAAATGACAGATATTTATTAGAATAAATTCATTTTAGTGGTAATTTTAAACTAAAAATATATAAAAATAAGCATAATATGAATTATTTGAATATTATTATTGCAAATACAGAGCCGTTTTATTCGTCAAGAAAAGATTTGACACAGATTTTACAAAACATTTCTTTGTAACTTTACAAAAGAACAATATACTCAAGATGCAATGTAAAATGCAAAAACAAATCTGAAAGGAAACTTTACTATGAAAAAAATACTTGCTTTAATTGCAGCGTCACTCGTAATCTGCGCTTCAATGTCAGGATGCGGGGCTTCAAAATCATCCGTATCAACAGACGGTTCGACATCAATGGAAAAGGTAATCGGCGTTCTTGGCGAAACCTTTGAAAACGATACGGGAATATCGGTTACATATAACCCGACAGGTTCAGGCTCAGGAATAAAGGCGGTCGCTTCGGGAACATGCGACATAGGACTTTCGAGCAGAAAGCTTAAAGATGAAGAAAAGGCAGAAGGTCTTACTGAAACAATTCTTGCCTATGACGGAATTGCAATAATCGTTCACCCTGAAAACCCCGTAGAAGACCTTGATGTTGAAACGATTGCAAAAATCTATACGGGAGAAATCAAAAACTGGAAAGAGCTTGGCGGAAACGACGCTGAAATCGTTCTTATCGGACGAGAAGCAGGAAGCGGAACAAGAGACGGCTTTGAATCGGTTACAAAAACAAGCGACAAGTGCAAATACCGTCAGGAGCTTACCTCGACAGGAGATGTTATAACTACCGTTTCTCAGAACCCCAACGCTATAGGATACGCTTCAACCGCTTCTGTTAAAGATACGGTAAAGGCAGTCAAGGTTGGCGGAGTCGCTCCTTCGGAGGAAACAATCAAAGACGGAAGTTATGTTGTTCAGCGTCCGTTCGTTCTCGTAACAAAGAGCGACAAGAAGCTTTCACAGAGCGCACAGAAGTTCTTTGATTATGCAACATCACCCAAGGCTTCGGAAGCTATCAAATCAGCAGGAGTTGTTCCCGCAAACTAAGTTTTTTAAGATATGATAAAGGCGGATGAAATATTTTCCGTCTTATCGTGTTTGACGAGGTGCTTTATGACAAAGAATAAAATTATTGAATCTGTCATTCACGGCGTTTTTCTAATACTTGGACTTGTGACTGTCGGATGTGTTTTTCTGATAACGATATACCTTGTTATATCGGGAATACCCGCAATAAAGGAAATTGGTCTTATTGACTTTATTTTCGGCACTGAATGGGCTTCTACAGCCGCAGAACCACGCTATGGAATTCTCCCCTTTATACTGACAAGTATATACGGTACTGCAGGAGCGATTGTTATAGGAGTTCCGATAGGATTCTTTACTGCGGTATATCTTTCTAAAATTGCAAAGCCGAAAATCAAATCATTTATGGAAAGCGCAGTAAGCCTTTTAGCAGGAATACCGTCGGTTGTATACGGACTTGTCGGAATGCTTGTGCTTGTCCCCGGAATAAGAAAGCTGTTCAATATCCCCGACGGAGCAAGTCTTTTTGCGGCGATAATCGTTCTTGCGATAATGATTTTGCCCTCGATAATAAAAGTTTCAATGACCGCTCTGGAAGCTGTTCCGAAAGAATATGAGGACGCTTCACTCGCTTTGGGAGCAACTCCCGTTGAAACATATTTCAGGGTATCTGTTCCTGCGGCAAAAAGCGGTATTGCCGCCGCGGTTGTTCTTGGAGTCGGCAGAGCTATCGGCGAGGCTATGGCGGTTATGATGGTATCTGGAAATGTTCCTAATATGCCGTCGCTTTTCCAGAGTGTGCGTTTTCTTACAACTGCGGTTGCAAGCGAGATGTCATATTCAAGCGGACTTCAACAGCAGGCTTTATTCTCTATTGCGCTTGTGTTATTCTTATTCATCATGCTGATTAACGCAACGCTCAACTTCTTCTTAAAAAAAGAGAGGGACTGATATATGCTTAGTAAAAAGAGAAAATCCTATATTCTGGCTATGAAAAGCGTTATGCTTATATCCACGGCGCTTACTGCGGCACTTGTAGTCTTTCTTGTTGCATTTGTTTTTATTAAAGGCATCCCTCATATTTCCTGGGAGCTTCTTTCAACGAAGCCAAGCTATATAGACGGAAAAATCGGTATTCTGCCTGACATACTGAGTACAGTTTATATTGTAATCGCAACGCTTTTGTTTGTTCTTCCTCTTGGCGTCGGAGCGGCGATATACCTTACCGAATATGCAAAAAACAAAAAAATTGTAGGAATAATCGAATACGCGGCGGAAACTCTTTCGGGTATACCTTCTATAATATACGGGCTTGTGGGAATGCTCTTTTTCTGTCAGTTTTTAGGGTTCAAGACTTCCCTTCTTGCAGGCGCTCTGACACTTGTGATAATGAATCTGCCGACAATTATGAGAACAACGCAGGAAAGCCTTAAAACAGTTCCGCAAAGCTATCGCGACGGAGCGTTCGGACTTGGCGCAGGAAAATGGCGCGTTATCAGAACGGTTGTTCTTCCCGGTTGCGTTGACGGAGTTATCACGGGGTGTATTCTTTCTGTCGGAAGAATTCTCGGTGAGTCTGCGGCACTTCTTTTTACGGCAGGCTTTGCACATTCACTGTACGGAATACTGAGCTGCCTTGTAAATCCGGGAGCTACGCTCACCGTTGCGCTCTATGTATACGCAAAGGAAAACGGTGAATTTGAAGTTGCGTTTGCAATAGCGGCGATACTTATGGCTCTTACACTTCTTATAAATCTTTCAGCAACGCTTGTCGGCAAATATTTTGCTAAAAAGCGTGAACTCTGATACCGAAAGGAAACTTTTTAAAATGGGCGATATATTGACAGCAAAAAACCTGAATTTATGGTATGACAAGACAAAGGCGCTTAAAGATATAAACATAAACATACCCGAAAACAGCATAACAGCGTTTATTGGTCCCTCGGGTTGCGGAAAATCAACATTTTTAAAAACTCTTAACAGAATGAACGACCTTATCCCTAATGTAAAAATAACGGGAGAGGTATGCTATAAAGGGCAGGATATTTACGGAAATTCCGTTGATGTGAACGAGCTCAGGAGAAATATCGGAATGGTATTTCAGAAGCCTAACCCCTTCCCTATGAGCATTTATGACAACATCGCATATGGCCCGCGCACACACGGAATAAAAAGCAAGGTTAAGCTTGACGAAATAGTTGAACAATCGCTTCGTGACGCGGCTATATGGGATGAAGTGAAGGACAGGCTCAAAAAGAACGCGCTCGGAATGTCGGGAGGTCAACAGCAAAGGCTTTGTATAGCAAGGGCGTTGGCTGTAAAACCCGATATACTTCTGATGGATGAACCGACTTCGGCATTAGACCCTATTTCAACACTGAGAATAGAAGAACTTGCTATTGAGCTGAAAAAGAGTTATACTATTGTTATAGTAACTCATAATATGCAGCAAGCGGTCAGAATTTCAGATTATACAGCGTTCTTTCTTCTCGGTGAACTTGTTGAATTCGGCAAGACGGACCAGTTGTTCTCGCAACCCGTTGATAAGCGCACTGAAGATTACATAACAGGAAGGTTTGGATAATGAGAAACAGATTTGACGAACAGCTTGCAAAGCTTAATACAGAAATGATTGAAATGGGCGCTCTTTGTGAAGAAGCGATTGCGCTTGCATCAAAGGCTCTTACAACAGGAGATGTCAACCTTGCGGAGAAGGTAGTTCCTATCTCATCGGATATCGACCACAAGGAGCGCGACATAGAATCGCATTGCTTCAAGCTTATCTTACAGCAGCAGCCCGTTGCAAAAGACCTGAGACAGATTTCTGCGGCTCTTAAAATGATAACCGATATGGAGCGTATAGGAGACCAGGCTGAAGATATTGCAGAGATAATTACATATCTTCAGGGCAAGACCGCAAACGAAACAGTTCATATCAAGGATATGGCGGCGGAAACAATAACAATGGTGACGAATAGCGTTGACGCCTATGTAAAGCAGGATATCAGCCTTGCAAAATCTGTAATAGAACACGACGACCTTGTAGACGAATACTTTGACAGAATTAAGTTCAGTCTTATAAAGATGATTTCAAAAACGCCCGAAAACGGCGAATATGCTCTTGACCTTTTAATGATAGCAAAATACTTTGAGCGTATCGGCGACCACGCGACAAATATTGCGGAATGGGTAATATATTCCGTTACGGGTAACCGCAAGTAATTCTCCAAAAAGGAGTTGATAAAATATGATATGGTGCGTTGAGGATGATGCAAGTATAAGAGATATAGAGGTTTATGCTCTGCAATCCACGGGATTTGACGCAAAAGGCTTTGAGGACGGAGACAGCTTTCTGCAAGCTCTTAAAACAGAAAAGCCTGACCTTGTTCTTCTTGATGTAATGCTCCCCGGAACAGACGGGACGGAAGTATTGAAAAAGATGAAAAGCAATTCGGATTTTTCAGACATTCCCGTTATTATGGCGACCGCAAAGGGCTCGGAATTCGATAAGGTGCAGAGCCTTGACTGCGGTGCGGACGATTATCTTGTTAAACCATTCGGTATGCTTGAAATGGTATCAAGAGTAAAGGCTGTACTGAGAAGATGCAAGCCGAAGGATGAAAATGTCATTCTGCAAACAGGCAATCTGACACTTAATGTCAACGAAAGAACAGTTATAATCAGCGGTGAGAAAATTTCTCTTACATACAAGGAATTTGAGCTTTTAAAGCTTTTTCTTCAAAATCCCAAAACTGTTTTCACAAGAGACAGATTGTATAATGAAATATGGGGCTCGGATTTTATCGGCGAAACAAGAACTGTCGATATGCACATAAGGACGCTCAGACAAAAGCTCGGAGAATACGGAAAGCTGATTGAAACTGTCCGCAATGTAGGATACAGAATGTCAACAGACGGAGGAAAAAACGATGACAAGTAAAATCTTCCGTTCTATACTTACGGCATCAGTAACTGTTCTTGCGGCAACGCTCATAATAATAACAGGTTTTTTGTACGATTATTTCACGCAAATTCAAAGAGAACAGCTTAAGGACGAGCTTTATATTGCATCGGTCGGAACAGAAAACGCAGGGATTGAATACCTTGAAGATATTTCGCTGAAAAATTACAGACTGACATTGATAGATAAAGACGGAAAGGTACTTTTCGACTCTGTCAAGGATGTATCTGAAATGGAAAATCATCTTAATCGAGAAGAAATCAAGGAAGCCTTTGAAAAAGGAAAAGGAAGCAGTTCAAGATATTCCTCAACTCTTACAGAAAAAACGCTTTACGAGGCGATACTGCTTTCTGACGGTACTGTTCTTCGTATTTCGGTAAGTCGCGCCAGCGGAATGACATTAATGCTCGGAATGGTTTATCCGATAATAATAATCGCTATTATTGCGATAGTACTGTCGGCTGTTCTTGCAAACAAAATGTCAAAGAGAATAACAGAACCGCTTAACAAGCTCGACCTTGATAATCCTCTTGAAAATGATACTTATGAAGAAATAACTCCCCTTTTGAAGCGTATAAGCAGGCAAAATTCAAAAATCGAGCGCAAAGTGGCAGAATTGAAACGAAAAAAAGACGAATTTGCCTATGTCACAGACAATATGCGTGAAGGTCTTGTTCTTATGGACAAAGATAAGCATATTTTAAGCATAAACCCTGCGGCAATGACGCTTTTTGGCGCAGACGAAAATTGTATCGGAAATGAATTCATCACAATAGACCGAAAGCACGATATGATTTATGCCATCGACAAGGCTCTTTCGGACGGACATTGTGAAATAAAGGCAATTTATAACGAGCGTGAGTATCAGTTTGAAATAAGCCGTATCGAAAATGAAAATGATGTTGTGGGAACTGTTCTTCTTGCGTTTGACATAACGGAGCAGGCTAACGCCGAGCGAATGAGAAGGGAATTTTCGGCAAATGTTTCGCACGAGCTCAAAACTCCCCTGCAATCTATTACAGGCAGTGCTGAACTTATGGAAAACGGTCTTGTAAAGCCTGAAGATATGCCGAGATTTATAGGTCATATTCACAAGGAAGCAAAAAGGCTTGTAACGCTTGTTGATGATATAATAAGACTTTCACAGCTTGACGAGGGCGGAGATATGCCTAAAGAAGAAGTTTCTCTTTATGCTGTTGCAAAGGATGTTTTTGAAACTCTTAAAAACAGCGCAAAGGAAAAAAATATCTCCCTTGACATAAGTGGCGACAACGGAAATATTTTCGGCGTAAAGCATTTGTTATACGAGATAATATATAATCTTTGCGATAATGCGATAAACTATAATACCGACGGCGGAAAAGTCGATGTTACAATCAGCGAAAACGACAAGGAAGTTACGCTGTCTGTTTCCGATACGGGAATAGGTATTCCCTCAGAACACCAGCAACGGATATTTGAACGCTTCTATCGCGTTGACAAGAGCCATTCAAAAAAATCAGGCGGAACGGGGCTCGGACTTTCGATTGTAAAGCACGCAGTATTATTCCACAAAGGAAGAATTTCTGTAGACAGTGCAGAAAACAAGGGTACGACAATTACCGTTACTTTTCCCAAAACAAAATAGCGGGAGGTCTTAATATGTCAACAAGCAAAGGATATCTTGATTTTATACTTGAACAGCTCTCAGAGCTTGACGGGATAACTTATAAACAGATGATGGGAGAATATATCATCTATTTTAACGGCAGGATTGCGGCGTATCTTTGCGATGACAGATTACTGATAAAGCCTGTTGCAAGTGCAGTCAGAATGATGCCGAATGCAAGGCTTGAACCGCCTTATGACGGGGCGAAGGATATGCTTCTTTGCGAAAATGTTGACAACAAGGCGTTTTTGAAAGAATTGTTTGAAGCAATTTACCCTGAATTGCCTGAACCGAAGAAAAAGAAAGCAAAATAAAAAGTAAAGCAGTATCGCTGTTCTGCGGTACTGCTTTATGTATTTATTAAACCTCTTTACACATAAAAAGAATATGCTCGCAATCAACAAATCCGTTCTTTTTATAAAAGTTCGGTGCAGGAGCGTATCTGTTGGTTGAAAGAGTAAAGCCTGCAAGCTTATGCTCTGTGACATATTCCTCGGCGGTTTTTATGAGCATACTGCCGAGACCTTTTCTTTGAAGCTCGGGCAGAATGAACATTTCATCGATAAAAAGCTCGCTGTTGTTCCACCAGATTTTTTCGTGAGCAAAAAATGCTCCGACAATCTTTTCTTCCTCGATAACAAATCCGACAAACTTATTTGCATTGAAGTAATCTTCGAGATAAGCTGTTGCTGTTTCTTGCTTCCATCTGCATTGCCACATTTCATTGTTATAAACGGCGCACAAAATCTCTGCGCAGGAAGGAATGTCTGTTTTTTTCATTTTTCTTATCATTTTATATTCTCCTTTATATTGATTATTATGGTTTGGTATGATATAATTTTTATGAGGTGAACTCTATGGAAATTATTCTTGGAGTAATTATATTTTTACTTGCGGCAGTTGCGCTGATAATGTCCGTTTTGCAGTTTCTTGAAATGGGCGTTCCGTTTAACAATGCCTATCTTTTTGCGTCAAAAAGTGAGCGTGAAAAAATGGATATAAAGCCGTTATACCGTCAATCTGCCGTTGTATTGCTTATGATTTTCTTTATTTTCTTTCTTTGGGGCTGAATTTAATCACCAAAAATGTTATTTTTATGGTGGTTGAATATATTCTTCTTGCGGTGGTTTTTGTATATGCGATAGTTTCAACTGTTGCAATAGAAAAATCGCGAAAAAACAAATAAAATTTTTTCTTTGGGAGGATAGCAATGAAAAAATGGTATGATGAAGAATATGAATTTGAGATTGAAGTAACGGGCTTTCTGCGCGGAGATAGTACCGAGCATTATTGCAGAAACGGCGAAGAAATCGGCGACAAGTATCATTGCACATACGGTTGCCCCGTAAACGATGAAGGATACGGAATTTGCAGTAAGACAATGATGATGCTCTACCCTCTTATGGAAGCGTTAAGAAGCGGAGGCGACCTTGAAAATCTCGGCGGAGACGGAAAATACAGCAAAACTATTGTCTGCCCCGACGGCTGTGTGATGTTCCGACTTACTGCAAAACCGCTCGGAAATGAGAATTTTCACAAGGGCGGGTTCTGGAAATAAGCATAATAAAATACATACAAACAAAAGAGTTTCTCACAAGAGAAGCTCTTTTGATTTATGCAGTCATACGCTATGAGCCTGTTCCGTTATAGGACATCGCGCCCTTCATCCACACCTTATAGCTGATGTAGAAGAAAATCATTCCGAAAAGCGGAGTAAACCAGACGATAGGTGAAACGCTTTCAGGTCTTAAAAACAGCTGGCTTGGATAGAATGCCATAAATCCTATCGGGATAACGAATGTGAAAATCGCTCTCAAAACAGGTCCGAAAATAGTTACGGGATATTTTGCGTAGTCTCTTAATGTGTTTGAAAGAGAAAGTGCAAAGAACGAGTTCATTATCCAGAAGCAGGTGCAGGCGGCAAGGTTGAGTATCGCTATTACAAAAAGCGAAGCGGAAACAGCCGCGACGATGAATAAAAGCAAGGTATATACTTTGAATTCAAGTTCAAGCTTTATCCAGGCATAGACAACGGCGACAATGCCGAATGCGAACTGCCCCAGACCTTTTACATCAAATATCTCGGACATAAAATAGAAAAAGATATTTATAGGTCTGAAACAGTATTTAATAAAGTCCCCCGAATAGACATGCATTCTCAGGCTCCAGTTGTTATCGAACATACACTGTGCAGGTGTTGCGGAAATAAGGGAAAAGCCGTAAAGGAAAATCATTTCGTAGTAGTTCCAGCCCTGAACAGTGGGAAAATTCTGAAAGATTATCCAGAAGCTTACCGCTCCCGCAAGGTTCATAGCTATCATTCCTATCATTGAAATGATAAAGTCCTCACGATAGCTCATTTTGCTTTTGATATCCTGAGCTATTATTTTAAAATAGATTTTTGTATAAAATCCGATACCTCTTTTTTTCATTACACTACCCCCCGTTCACCGTTATTCTCTTAACCGAAAATCTGAAAAACAGGTCGGTGGCAATCATCAGAAAGACAACCCAGAAAGCCTGGACGGCAATTATGGTAAATTCCTGCGAGAGAGAGTATTCATTATGCAGAAGAAGCTCCATAGGAGAATTGCATATTGCCTGAAACGGTAAAAACATTACTATTTTCCTGAATGTTTCGGGGAAGAATGCCAGAGGCACCGCCGCTCCGCTCAAAAGACCGATTATAACTTCTTTCATTATGTTGATACCCCATATCGTTTCGGTATACATACATATAGTTGCAACAAAAAAGTTTATGTAGAAGTTTATAAAAAGCCCCAAAATCACGCTTAAAATAAAGAATAAAATGTTCTTTCCGAATACTATTGCGCCGTCGGATATAAACGCAACTACAATCGCTGTCGGAAGAAAAGTCGTTACAAACTTTATAATAAGCTCTCCGCATCCGCGGAAGAA
>CALZLD010000057.1 GCA_945788225.1 uncultured Clostridia bacterium | reverse complement strand
AGCCGCCTCGTTGACAAGGTTTTCAAGGTCGGCGCCCGTAAAGCCCTGAGTAGTCTTTGCAATAACCGAAAGGTCTACATCGGGAGCTAACGGTCTTGTTCTTGTGTGGACCTTTAAAATGTCCTCTCTGCCCTTTACATCGGGGTAGTTGACAACAATATGTCTGTCAAATCTTCCCGGACGGAGAAGTGCAGGGTCCAAGATGTCCTTTCTGTTTGTAGCGGCGATAACGATAACGCTGTCGTTTGTTTCAAAACCGTCCATCTCGACAAGTATCTGGTTCAAGGTCTGTTCTTTTTCATCGTGTCCGCCGCCAAGACCTGCTCCTCTTCTTCTGCCGACAGCGTCGATTTCATCTATGAAGATAATTGCGGGAGCGTGCTTTTTAGCGGTTTCAAAAAGGTCTCTTACTCTTGAAGCGCCGACGCCGACAAACATCTCGACAAAATCGGAACCTGAAATAGAGAAGAACGGAACTCCCGCTTCGCCCGCAACAGCCTTTGCAAGCAAGGTCTTACCTGTTCCCGGAGGGCCCACAAGCAGAACGCCGCTGGGAATTCTTGCGCCTATGTCCTTGTATTTTCTCGGATTTTTGAGGAAGTCGACAATTTCAGCCATTTCCTCTTTTTCTTCGTCAGCGCCTGCAACATCGGCAAAGGTTGTCTTTTTGCCCGAAGCGTTAGGCATCTTTGCGTTTGCCTTTGCAAAGTTGTTCATCTTTCCTCCGCCCGAAGCCTGACGCATCATAACAAAGAAAAGTATCACCGTTATAACGATGAGAATTATCATCGGAACAGTGCTCAAAAGCAGACTGTTGTCCTTTATGGGAACAAGGTCGCACACAAGGGGCTTGTCTGGGTTCTGCTGATTGTAATTTTCGCGGTATTCCGTAAGGTCAATGTCGTTGATAAAAATTGAAACATTCGGAACAGTATAGACAATCTCGTTGTCATGCCCCTTGACCTTCATTGTCAGCTTGCCCGTTCCCGAGCCGTTTCCGAGGTCAAGAGTATATTCCTCAACCGCATAATTGTCAAAATAAGCCACAATTTCGGAATATTTTCTCTCGGTAACACTTCCGCCCGCCGACATAAGCATAAACATAAGTCCGCCTAAAATCGCCGCGGCAAGAAGTATATAAACTATTACTCCGCTTCTGCTGTTTTTCAAATAAGTCACTCCTTATAATTTTTTCTCCGTGTGTATATATTACAGCTCCCCTACATATTTAAGGTTTCTGTATTGTTCGTTAAAGTCAAGACCGTATCCCACAACAAATTTATCGGGGATCTTAAAAAGTGCCTTGTCAGGCTCTATATCCGCCGTTCTGCGTTCGGGTTTATCAAGCAGAACGATTATTTCAAGGGAATCGGGGTTTCTTTCAAGAAGGATTTTCTTTATCTTTGAAAGAGTGTTGCCCGAATCGAGAATATCCTCTGCAATAATTACGCTGTACCCCGAAAGGTCGGACGCTATATCTCTCGTGATGTTCACGCTTCCGCTTGAAACGGTTGACGAGCCGTAGCTTGACGCCGCCATAAAGTCTATTTCGCAAGGAATGGTAATTTCTCTTGCAAGGTCGGAGATAAACACGAAAGAACCCTTTAAAATGCCAACCAAAAGCACCTTTTTTCCGCTGTATTTCTGAGAAATTTCTTCTCCGCATTTTTTCACCGCGGACCTTATCTCTTCTTCCGTTATGAGTACCGATTTTACACCCGTTTCAACAGCCGTCATTTCAATCTTCCTCTATTCTTATTTCAAGTATTGTTTTTGTTTTTTCAGTTATTTTAACCCTGTCTGCAACGCCGAAGCCCTCCACAAAAATTACTCCGTCATCGTCACATAAAAGCACCCTTTTTGATTTTTCTCCTTTGGGGATATTTTCAAAAAGCTTTTTCACCCTGTGGTCAAAATCTCTTCCGCAAAGGGTTATTCTGTCGCCTTCACGGCGGTTTCTGATTAAAATAGTACCTTTTATTGTATCATAATCTAAAAGCTGATTTGTAAATTTTTTGTGAACAATATGGATTTTATCCGAGTTTTCATAAATTTCAAAGAACGCCTTTTTGTGCGGAAGCTTTACCTCTCCCAACGAAAAAGGAACAGAATACGGCATTATTTCGCTTTTTTTGAATATAACCGACAGCTTTTTTCCGTCAACGGACAAAACAGCCTCGTCTGAAAGATTTAAAAAACCTTCCCCGTCCTTAATATACCCCATAATGATGAAAAGTCTGTGTCGGTCGGGTGAAAAACCCTTATCTTCAAGAAATTTTTTTAATGCTCTGCCTGAAATTGCTTTGTGAGCGTTCAAAAGCGTATTTCTGTCAAGAACATTATCGGAAATTTTCGCATTACTCAAAAGCTTTTCAGCCTCTTTCTGCAAATAATCCTCGTCGACAGCGGCACTCTCTGCAAAAAGCGAGATATTATCGACCGCTTTTTCGTTGAGCTTTTTCATCTCGGGCAGAATACAAAGCCTTATTCTGTTGCGGGAAAAATCGGGCTTTAAGTTTGTCTTGTCGGTTACAAAGCTTTCGCCTTTTTCACAAAGATATATTTCAATTTCCTCTCTTGAAACATCGAGCAAAGGTCTTACTATATTTCCGCGCTTTTTCGGAATTCCGCACATTCCTTTCAAAGAAGTCCCTCTTGTGAGGTTAAAAACAACAGTTTCGGCGTTGTCGTTTTTGTTGTGCGCCGTTGCAATAAGTCCGCCCTTACAGTGCTTTTCAAAGGCTTCATACCGCAGTATTCTGCCTGCTTCTTCAAGGGACAATTTATGCTCTTTTGCATAATCTTTTACGGGGATATTCTCACAAAAAAATTCAACCCCCAGCCTTTTGCAAAGGCGGCGGCAGAATTCCTCATCGGCAACAGCGTCGTCACCGCGAAGTCCGTGGTTGCAATGTATTGCCGAAAGTGAGCTTATCAAAGACTTTTCTTTCATCTCAAAAAGGTTTAAGAGCAGACAAACGCTGTCCGCTCCGCCCGAAAGTGCAACAAGAACAGTATCGCTCTCACGAAAAAGCGAAGTATCAAAATTTTCCGTCATCGTTGCACCTTCTTTGCATAATTTCTTAAAAAAGTTACTTTTCAGAAAGCTTTTTTATTTTCAGTTCGTTTTCAAGGGACACTATCTTTGTTCTTAAAAGAGCAATTTCCTTGTCCTTTTCTTCACAATCCGCACGAGCCGTCGAAGCGTCGTCCACATAGGACTTTATCTGTGTGCGGATACGGTCGAGATTTTCGTTTGCCTTGTGCGCCTCGTCAAGAGCGGAAAGAGCAACGAGAACAGTCGCCGTTGTTATGGGAATATTGTCCGACGATTCCATCATCGAGTTTATCTGCGCGTCAAGCTTTTTTGCAAGGTTTATCACATAGCTTGGCACTTCGTCTGTCTGCAATGAATATTCCTTTCCGCATATTGTTACCTTAACCTTGTTCTGCATAGTTCATTCTCCTTTTGTCATAGATATCTTATAACGGCAACGACCTTGCCGAGTATTTCACATTCTTCGGTTATTATCGGTTCCATTTCGTCGTTTTCGGGTTGAAGGCGATAGTGTCCGTCCTCTTTATAAAATCTTTTGCAGGTAGCTTCTCCGTCCACCATACAAATCGCTATTTCGGAATTATTAACATAGGGCGTTTTTTCCACAACAACAATGTCGCCGTCAAAAATTCCGCAGTTTATCATACTTTCGCCTTTTATCACCAGAGCAAAAAGCTCGCCCTTGTAGTTTCTGTCGGGCTGAAAGTGCATATACTCCGTTATATCCTCGATAGCGGTGATAGGCTGTCCTGCCGCAACATTTCCCACAACGGGGATAATTCTGCCTGCGCTTATGCCCGTAAGTCTCACCGTTCTGTTCTTTCCGCCGTCGGATTTTTCGGCAAGTCCCATTTCAATAAGCGCCTCGACATGACGGTGCGCCGTCGAGGTCGAGCCTAATTTCAAATCGTCGCATATTTCTCTCATCGTCGGGGGAACTCCCGTTTCTTCTATTCTTTGCTTGATATATTCATAGACCGCTTTTGTCTTTTCGCTTATCATAAAAGCTCCTTTCCGTCAAAGCAGTGCGCAAAGCCTTTTTGCAACCTTATAGACATCTCCGCAACCGAGCGTGATAACAAGGTCGCCCTCTCTGACATTCTCTTTAAGATACATTGCAATCTCTTCAAAATTTCTGTCGTGATATTCCTTTTCGCTTTCGCCCTCTTTAAGATTGTCTATCCAGAAAGCGCCGTCAATTTTTTCTCCCAAATCTCTTGCATAGATATGATAGGTGTTCTTTTCACGGCTGCCCATAATCTCCGTCAGCACAACTTTGTCCGCTATTGAAAGAGCTTCTGCAAATTCGTTGAGGAGTATTGCCGTTCTTGAGAATGTAAACGGCTGGAACACCGCCCACACTCTTTTATATCCCATTCCCATAGCGGCATTGAGCGTGACTTTTATCTCGGCAGGGTGGTGAGCGTAGTCGTCAACAACGGTCACTCCGTTTTTCTCGCAAAGCTTTTCAAACCGTCTGCCTGCGCCCCTGAACTCACAAAGATTATCCCTTACACCCTCCGCCGAAACTTTACAATAAAGCGCGGTGGCTGAGGCGGCAACTGCGTTTAACACATTATGCTCGCCGGGGACATTTATAGTAAGCCTTATCACCTTTTCGCCCTTGTGCATAAGGTCGAATTCGGTTTTTGTGCCGTTTATTTTTTTGATATTTTCGGGGTAGTAGTCGTTCTTGTCGGAGTATCCGAATGAAATCATCTCTTTGCCCGTTATTCCGTTGACGGCTTTTCTTGTGTTTTCATCGTCGCCGTTGAAAATAACCGCCTTTGTCGCGTTGTTGCAGAATTTATTGAAGGACTTTATTATATTGTCAACCGTCTTGAAGTAGTCGAGATGGTCTGCGTCGATATTCAGCACAACGGCAACATCGGGGTAAAGCTTTAAGAATGTGTCCACAAACTCACACGCCTCGCAGGTCATAATGTCCGAAGTGCCTGCTCTGCCGCTGCCCTTTATTGCAGGGAGTTTTCCTCCGATAAAAGCGGAAATATCAAGCCCTGCGCCGAAAAGTATCTGCGTTAGCATTGAAGTTGTCGTGGTTTTTCCGTGTGTTCCCGCAACGCATACGGCGTTATCGTACCAGCTTGTGACTACACCTAAAAGCTCGCTTCGTTCAAGAACGGGAACTCCCGAAAGTCTTGCGGCGATAAGCTCGGGGTTGTCAGGCATAATTGCGGCGGTGTGAACGATAAGGTCCGCACCCTCTATGTTTTCCGCCCTCTGCCCCAGGGGTTTTACTTCTATTCCCATTTTGCGCACAGCGTCAAGGGTTTCTGTTTCGTTGTTGTCCGAGCCTGTAAGAAAATATCCCTTTGAATGAAGTATCTGCGCCAAAGGGTACATCCCCGAACCGCCTATTCCGATAAAGTGTATATGCTTTTTGCCTTTGAGAATGTCAAGGTCTGTCATAACAAAAATCTCTCTTTCAGAAAATATATAAAGAGTATGCCCCGAAAATATACTGAATAAATCACGGCGCGCTGTCAATAATACCGACAGAAAACATTTTAAGGGGGCATAATATGCAGATAACCGATGTAAAAATAAGAAAGCTCATTCCTGACGGCAGGCTCCGCGCGATAGTTTCCGTCACCATTGACAACCTCATCGCCATTCACGATATCAAGGTCGTTCAGGGCGACGAAAGGCTTTTTGTGGCAATGCCGAGCCGAAGAGATGAAAACGGTATTTTCAGGGACATCGTTCACCCTATCTCATTCGATTCGAGAAACGCCTTTGAAACCGAGATTTTAAGAGCCTACAACGATTGCCTTATCAACAACGAGATAAGCTCTACACAAGGTTTTTCATCCTTGCCTTCATAAGAGCGACTTGGGTTTTGGCGTCCTTTATCTCGCCCGAAAGCACCATTTCAATCGCCTTTTCAAAGGGGATATGTATTATTTCAAGAAACTCGTCGTCATCGAGCTTTTGTTCGGAAAAATGCAACCCCTTTGCAAGATACATATAAATTCTTTCCGAAAGATACGCAGTAGTGGGCAGACATTCGCCAAGAAAAATAAACTCGTCAGCCTCTGCGCCTATTTCCTCTTTAAGCTCACGCAGACCGCACTCTTTCGGGTCCTCGTCTTTTTCACGCTTTCCCGCAGGGATTTCAAGCAGAGTATCCTTTATGCCGTAACGGAACTGCTTGACAAAAATCACATCGCCGTTGTCAAGCAATGGGAGTATGCATACTCCGCCGTTATGCTCTATAAATTCACGGTCCACCTCTCTGCCGTCGGGCAGAATAACTCTGTCAGAGTAGACATTGAACACTCTGCCGTTGTAGATAAGGTCGGACTTTATCGTTTTTTCAAAAAGCTCCATAAAATTATCCCTTTCAGAATATATACATATATTTAATATATCACATTCTATGAAAAAGTGCAACATATGTTCTTATTTTTATTTTCTTTTGAAGTTTGAGGGAGTTGAAGCACACCTTTGGTGTGGTTTTAGTTTAGGTTTCGCTGTCGGCTCTGCGAGAGTGTTTCGCCCTCGTGCTCGGGGCGACTTTCTTTTTATTCCGTGAAAAAGAAAGCAAAACACGGCAACTGCGTTGAGCTTGATTTTTTGCTCAGACGCAAAAAATCTGTCACCATTTCCATTCGCGACTACTTTATCGCTCGAATGCTAAACAAGCGTGTCATTGCTTGTCTATCCAAAATACAATACGCTCATTAGGAAGAATGAAATCAAATTTTTTTATTCCTAATGAGCGTTTTCGTTTCTTGTTGTGGAATAATATGATACATTTATTTTAATTCAAGGAAATATGTTGTCGCGAATGGATTAAAACACAAGGATTTTTGCGTAGTCACCGAGCAATAAAGTCAAGAATTTCATTATCTTAATACGATATAGCCGCCGCGGCTACGCGGTTTTTTGCCTTCTTTTTTGTTGTCAAAAAAGAAGGTCGCTGTGCAAGGCTCCAACGGAGCCGACAGCGAAACCAAATTAAAAAGGGTATCGGAAAATTCCGATACCCTTTTTTACGGCTTTCAGCCTTAGTCCTTATAATTCATTCCTATCTTGACAGCCTTCATATTCGCGTCAAGAAGATTTGCCTTTTTGGGCGGAATACATTTTGACATCGCCTTTTCAACTGTTTCAAGGTCGAGAATACCCGTTTCCTTGATAAGCTTGCCGAGCAGAATGATATTCGCCATTCCCGAAAGACCGTTGTCCGTTGCAAGCTGTGTTGCGGGAACATAGTAGCAGTCAATGTCCTTGCGGTCTGTAGTGACATCGACCATTGTGCTGTCAACAAAAACCTTTGCGCCCTTCTTTGCTGTTCCTATAAACTTTTCAAAAGAGGGTGTGTTCATAACGATAAGAAGATTGGGGTCGTTAACAAGGGGAGAACCTATAGGCTCATCGGAAATACATACAGAACAGTTGCAGGTACCTCCGCGCATTTCGGGGCCGTAGGAGGGAAGCCACGAAACTTCCTTTTCTGCGATAAGTCCGCCGTAGGCAAGAGCCTTTCCCGCAAAGAGGATACCCTGTCCGCCAAAGCCTGCAAGAATGATTTCGTTAGTCATTGTTTTCGCCCTCCTTGTCCTTGTAAACTCCCAGCGGATAGTAAGGAATTACTTCGTTGCGGAGTCTTTCGATAGCCTCGATGGGAGAAAGTCCCCAGTTTGTCGGGCAGGTCGAGAGAACCTCTATGATAGAAAAGCCTTTCTTGTCCTTCTGATTTTCAAATGCCTTGCGGATAGCCTTCTTAGCCTCTTTTATATGGGGGACGCTGTCAACGGCAACTCTCTGTGCAAGAGCTGTTCCGTCAAGGGTTGAGAGCATTTCGCATACTCTTACGGGGTAGCCCTGGATTTTGGGGTCTCTGCCGTAAGGTGTTGTCTGTGTTACCTGACCGGGAAGAGTGGTGGGAGCCATCTGTCCGCCCGTCATACCGTATGTTCCGTTGTTTACAAAGATAACTACGATATTTTCTCCTCTTGTTGCGGCGTGAACGGTTTCGGCAGTACCTATAGCGGCAAGGTCGCCGTCGCCCTGATATGTGAATACGAACTTATCGGGGTTTGAACGCTTAACTCCCGTTGCAACGGCAGGAGCTCTTCCGTGGGGAGCTTCAATCATATCGCAGGCAAAGTAATCATAAGCCATAACCGAGCAACCAACGGGACAAACTCCGATAGAGTCGCCCTCGATGCCCATTTCGTCGATTACTTCGCAAAGAATTCTGTGGATTATTCCGTGAGTACAGCCGGGGCAGTAATGTGTTGAAACATCAAGAAGAGCCTTCGGTCTTTCAAATACAACAGCCATTATTTTTTACCTCCGATTTTCTTGATTTCTTCTAATACCTCAACGGGTTTCATAATCATACCGCCCGTTCTGCCCATAAATTCAACGGGCTTTGAGCAGTTGATAGCAAGCTTTACATCGTCAATCATCTGTCCCATTGACATCTCGACAACAAGGAACTTTTCTGCCGACTTTGCCGCTTCGTTAATCTGCTTTACGGGGAACGGCCAGAGAGTCTTCGGGCGGACAAGTCCTGCCTTGATACCCTGTTCTCTTGCCATATTTACGGCAGATTTTACAACTCTTGCGGTTGCGCCGTATGCTACGAGAGTGATTTCTGCGTCTTCGGTGAGGTACATTTCTGCGTCAGCCTCTGTCGCCTTGATTTTTTCGTATCTTTCGTATCTTTCAAAGACATTCTTTTCAAGCTGTTCGGGTTTGAGGTAAAGGGAGTTGATGATGTTGTGAGCTCTCTTTCCGCCGTGACCGTTAGCCGCCCAGGGCTTTTCAACCTGCTCTGCCTTGATTTCGGGGAACTCGATAGGTTCCATCATCTGTCCGAGGAAGCCGTCGGCAAGGATCATTGCGGGCATTCTGTATTCGTCAGCCTTGTCAAAAGCCTTAACAACCATATCAACCATTTCCTGAACGGAAGCGGGAGCGTATACAAGAAGCTGGAAGTCGCCGTGACCGAGAGCCTTTGTAGCCTGCCAGTAGTCAGCCTGAGAAGGCTGGATACCGCCGAGTCCCGGGCCGCCTCTCTGAACATTGATGATAACGGCGGGAAGGTCCGAACCTGCTATGTAGGAGATACCCTCCGATTTAAGTGAAATTCCGGGTGAAGAAGATGAAGTCATAACTCTTGTTCCCGTTGACGAAGCTCCGAGAACCATATTTATTGCGGCGATTTCAGATTCCGCCTGCAAGAAAAGTCCGCCTGCTTTGGCAAAGTTCTTTGCAAGATAAGCAGAAATTTCTGTCTGCGGAGTGATGGGGTATCCGAAAAAGCACTTACAGCCTGCTCTTATTGCGGCTTCGGCAAGAGCTTCGTTACCCTTCATAAGTTTTCTTTCCAAGTGTGTCAGCTCCTTTAAAAAATCTTACTTGTTGATGATTATAGCACAATCGGGGCACATTGTAGCGCACATAGCGCAGCTTATGCAAGCGTCCTGGTCGGTGCAATGTGCAGGGAAATACCCTTTTGCGTTTCTCTTTTCCTTGTTAAGCTCGACTATTTTCTTCGGGCAGGCTGAAACACAAAGTCCGCAACCCTTGCATCTGTCGAAGATAACAGACATTTTTTCCATATTTTCATCTCCTTAAAAAATGATTTTATCAAATGGGACAAACCCTCATTCTTCCCAAACGGGCTTTACAAAAACGCTGTTTCTGTAAACGATTTCCGCCACCGACAGAAAATCGGGGCAGGTTGTGCAGAATATCGGCAGACCTGTCTTTTCCGCAACTTTTTCTGCAAAGGCGATACCCTCTTTTATATTTTCCGATGTTGTTTCTTTTCCAAGATTTGAGTTGTTGACAATAGCCGTAGCCTTCATACGCGAGCAACGCTCGATTTCGGGCAGAAGGGACGAACATTCGTCAACGCCGTCGCCGATATATCGGAACCTGTTGACAACATAGAAAAAGTCGATGTCCTTTGAAAACGGCTCAAATGCCTTTGCGTATCTTCCCAGCGCAAGAGCGCCGTCATCGTCACCGCCGACATCTATGATGAGATAGCCGTCGTCGGTAGCTATTCTTTCAAGGTCGAAAGAAATCGCGGGAATGTCAAGGTTTGTGTTTGCATACATCGGCTTTATGAGAGAAATGTTCCGCTCGCCGAAAAGCTCTGTAAAGTCAGCCGTCCTGAAATACGGGTTTACTATGTCAAGATCTACAACGGTTACCTTTTCGCCCTTTTCTGCAAGAGAAACGGCAAGGTTTGCCGAAAAATTTGTCTTTCCGCTGCCGTAGTGACCTGTTACAATATTTATCTTTTTCATAAAAATACCTCTTTGATGTAATATTATATCACATCTCGACTTAATTTGCAAATTTTTTTTG
>CALZLD010000056.1 GCA_945788225.1 uncultured Clostridia bacterium | reverse complement strand
GTTGAAGAGGCTCTTAAAGCCTAACCCTGTTTTATAGCAAAAACTCTCCCCGTTCTCTCTTTATGAGGGAACGGGGTTTCTCTTGTCATTTTGCTCAAAATAAGGCTGTCTTTTGCCGTTTATATGTATTTTATTCGGATTGTTTTTTGACGGAATTTGTAATATAATAAAATGCAGTAAATCAATGGGGGAATTTTTGTGGAATCGTTTCTCATATTCAAGGACCTTGCTATAATCATCTTTGCCGCAAAAATAATGGGGCTGTTGGCAAAGAAACTCAAAGCGCCGCAGGTTGTCGGCGAGATTTTGGCAGGACTACTCCTCGGACCTTCAGTTTTAGGTATCGTGGACCAGTCTGATTTTCTTATCAAAATGGCTGAAATCGGCGTTATTCTTCTTATGTTTTCGGCAGGGCTCGGAACAGAACTCAAAGACCTTTTAAAAACAGGTCCCGTTGCCTTTGTCATCGCAATGGCTGGGGTTTTTATTCCGCTTGTCGGGGGATTTTTACTCTATTCCGCATTCTACGGTTTTGCCGCTGTCGGAACTGAAGAGTTTTTCCGCGCCGTTTTTATCGGAACAATTATGACGGCGACATCTGTCAGCATTACCGTTCAGACCTTGCGAGAACTCGGTCATCTTAAAGGAAAGATAGGAACTCTTATCCTCAACGCCGCAATTATAGACGATGTTATCGGAATTATCGTCCTCACCTTTGTTATCGGCTTTAAGGACCCTACATCAAAGCCTTTGAAAGTAGTTATCAGCACGCTGGTATTCTTTGCGTTCAGCCTTGTTGTAGGCTATATTCTCTATAAAATTTTCAAGGCGCTTGACAAAAAATATCCCCACCAGAGAAGAATACCCATTATGGGGCTTTGCCTTTGCTTTGCTATGGCTTATATAGCCGAAAAATTCTTCGGTATCGCCGATATTACGGGCGCTTATGTTGCGGGAATAATTCTTTGCAACCTCCGCGACTCCGACTATATCGCCGAGAAAATGGACATCAACTCCTATATGCTTTTCGGCCCCGTGTTCTTTGCAAGTATCGGACTTAAAACCAACTTTGACGGCTTTACCTTGTCGCTCTTGCTTTTCTCGATAGCCTTTGTTATTGTCGCAATGGGCACAAAGGTCATCGGTTGCGGACTTGTTGCAAGGCTTTTCGGATATAAAGGCAAGGACGCTGTGAAAGTCGGCGTAGGAATGATGACAAGGGGAGAGGTTGCTCTCATCGTCGCACAAAAAGGTCTTGCCGTGGGAATTTTAAGCTCGGAATATTTTGCCTCGGTAATTCTTCTCATAATCTGTTCGTCAATAGTAACGCCTATCGTGATGAAACTTCTTTATAAGGGTGAAAAACCCGCCGACGCGACATAGAATAAAAAAAGGTACCGATATCGGTACCTTTTTTTATTCATTAAAATACGACACATATTCAACGGCGCTTTTCTTTTCGGGGAACATATACGAATACAAATCGGTGAAATAATCGTCCGTCATGCTTGCAATAAAATCCGCCGCTATCATCGCCTTGTCCTCTTTGAGATACTCGTTTTCGTTGCTGTAATATCTCGTGTTTTCGGCGATGTACTCAATGTGGTGCTTGAAAACAGGCGAGTCCGTTCTCTCGTTTATAAGGTCGTCAATCGTCTTTTCAAAAATATCTTTGAACATAGGCTTTAATATGTCACTTGCAATACGGCTTATCGTTTCTTTTTTGTAGATTTTTTCATAGTTCTCTCTCTTTGCAACGGAAAGGTCGTCAAAAGCCTTTTCGCTGAGAGCAATATAGTCCTTTCCGTAGCTGTTTTCGATAATGTCAACAGTCAGATTGTTGATAATCGCAGAGGTGAATGTGCCTATCTCCTGCGATGAAAAATCCGTGTTTTCGTCTATTAGCCTTGCTCTTACCGCGTCCTGCCTGTCCTTGCCTATGTATGCGATAATGTCGCTTATTCTCACAACGCAACTTTCCAGGGTCGACGGAACAAGCCTTAAAATCGCAGGCATACCCTCGGTGTAGCAGTCCTGCATTTCCTTGTCAAAGGTTTCAAAGTCAAGTTTTTTTATGGGACGATATTCGCTCTGCTCGATTTCTCCGTTGTGACAAAGCACACCGTCAAGAGTCTGCAATGTGACATTTCTGCAAAAAATTCTGTCAAGAACTCTTGCGCTGTGAACATTGTGATTGAAATGCAGTCCCGTCTTTTCATATAACAGCTCGTCAAGAAGATGTTCTCCTGCGTGGCCAAAAGGCGTATGACCTATATCGTGCCCCAGTGCTACAGCTTCTATAAGGTCGAGATTAAGACCAAGTACAGCGCCTATATTTCTTGCAATCCTTGAAACAAGCTGAACATGCAAGGCTCTTCTTGAAATATCGTCATTTTTATAGAATGAAAAAACCTGCGTCTTGTCGGTATATCTATTGTATGTCGGAAGATAGAGTATCTTTTCCGCATCCCTGATAAATGTCGGGCGCCACAAATTCGGAATATCGTGCGTAGGATTTCTTCTCACCGAATTTTCGTCCTTAAAACGATATGGATTTTCTATGTGGTTTCTGCGGTCGTATTCTATTCTCTCCGTCAGTTCCTTGCTGAGACTGTTATATCGGGGCTTGTCCATATTTTTCTCCTTTTTAAAAATCTTGTACATTTATTATAAGGCATAATAAAGCAAAAAGTAAAGCATAATATTAAAAAATAAAAACTTTTTTGGAATAAGCTATTGCAATCCCGCTCTTAATGTGTTATACTCATATAGTTAATAAATAAAAATAATCGGAGGAAAATGATAATGGGAACACTTGAAATAGTAGCGGGAGCAATCCTTCTCGCAGTAAGCGTTATAATCGTTGTTGTAACTCTTTTGCAGGAGACTAAGAACCCCGGAATGTCATCTGCAATAGGCGGAGGAAGCAACGACAGCTTTTACGGCAAGAACAGCGGTCGTTCAAGAGAAGCAAAGCTTGCAAAGTTCACAACCGTTATGACAATTATATTCTTTGTAGTTACTCTTGCGGTAAACATCGTTCCGCTTTTTATCGGCAAGGAATAATTTTTGCATCAGCTTGCGTTGAACTCAACGGCTCCTGTCTATATAAACGGGCAGGAGCCTTTTTTTATCAAAAGGAGTATTCAAGATGAAAGAAGAAATGAAAGAGGTTTTCAGAAAAAGAATAGTTCTTTTTCTTCAAAAAGCAGGAAAGAAATGTATGGTCCCTCGTCAGCTTGAGGCAAAATGTCATGTAAAGGGCAAAGACTTAGCTTCGTTCAAAGAAGCCCTCGCCGAGCTTAAAAAGCAGGGTATAGTATCCGAAAACAGAAGGGGACTTTTTCTTTCTTCCGCTGTCGGAGCATACAGCGCAAAGGTTGCAAGAATAAACAAGACCTTCGGCTTTTTAACAAGACTTGACGATAATTCAGAGGTTTTTGTCCCAGGAAAATATCTTATGGGCGCAATGCCGGGCGACACCGTTCTTGCAAGGCCTATTCCTTCAAGACAGGGCGGAGCAGAGGGTGAGGTAATAAAAATCCTCGAAGAATCAAAGGCTCAGTTCACGGGCGTTGTTCTTAAAGAGGACGACAAATATTTCATTCTGCCCGATACCATTATGAAATCTCCCATTCTTCTTGAAAAGACAAACGGAGCCGAAGTCGGCGACAAGGTCCTTGCCGAAATTGCTCACAGAGGACTTCGCCACTCCGAACATACCGCAAAGGTCGTTTCCGCTTACGGCTCTTCTATGAAAGCCTCCGCCTGCGCACAGTCTGTCCTTGAACTTCACGGAGTATGCACAGAATTTCCCCTTGAAGTTTCCGACGAGGCTAAAAGAATTGAGCATAAGGGCATCACTCCCGAGGAAATTTCACGCAGAGAGGATTTGAGAGATACCCTCATCTTCACAATCGACGGCGCCGACACCAAGGATATCGACGACGCTATCTCTCTTTCAAAGACCGAAACCTGCTATAAACTCGGCGTTCATATCGCCGATGTTTCATACTATGTCCGCCCGAAGTCTGCCCTTGATAATGAGGCTTTTGACCGTGGTACTTCCGTTTACTACGCCGATAGGGTAGTGCCTATGCTCCCCAAGGAGCTTTCAAACGGAATATGCTCTTTGAATCCCAATGAAGACCGTCTTGCCTTTTCCTGCCTTATGGATATTTCATTCGAGGGCAAACTGCTCAACTATGAATTCAAAAAGACAGCTATCCGTTCAAGAGTAAAGGGAGTTTACACAGAGATAAACGCTATTCTTGACGGCTCCGCTACGGACGAGATAAAAGAAAAATACAAAGACTGCCTTGATACCATTATGCTTATGCAGGAGCTTGCCTCGATACTCACCGCGAATAAGATAAGAAGGGGAGCGCCACAGATTGAAACTCCCGAAAGCAAGCTTATCATCAGCGAGGACGATATCTGCATAGGCGTCAAGAATAAAGAAAGAGGCAAGAGCGAGCTTATCATCGAGGAATTTATGCTTATGGCAAATCAGTCTGCGGCAAATTTCGGAAAGCTGAATGAGATACCCTTTGTTTACCGTATCCACGAAGAGCCTATGCCCGAAAAGGTGCAGACGCTTATCTCAAACCTTGACAAAATGGGTATCAAATATCCTCATTTTGACGAGATAAAGCCCTACCATATCGCCCAGATAATTGAAAAACAGCGCGGCACGGATATGTTCCCCGTCATCAACAATATGGCTCTGCGTTCAATGGCAAAGGCGAAGTATTCAACAGAACCCGTCGGTCACTTCGGACTTGTTCTTTCCGACTATGCTCATTTTACTTCTCCCATAAGAAGATACCCCGACCTTTCCATTCACCGCATAATGAGCGATATGTTGGAGGGCGCTACCGCCGAGATGATAAAGAAGAAATACACCGAATTTGCCAATGTTTCGGCAAATCATTCCACCGACGCCGAGCTTACGGCTATGACCTGCGAGCGCGAGTGCGAGGACTGTTACAAGGCGGAGTATATGTCGGGGCATATCGGCGAGGATTTTGACGCTATCATCTCCTCCGTCACCGATTACGGCTTTTATGTCGAGCTCCCCAACACCGTCGAGGGACTTGTTCACATAGACGCTCTCCCTCACGGAACATACGACTGCGACGGATTTATCACCCTCACCGAAAGCCTTTCGGGCAAGCGCTACCGCGTCGGCGACAGATTAAAGGTAAGGTGCATAAAGGCTGATGTTTCGGGCGGAAAGGTTGATTTTTCCGTCGTTAGCGAAAACGAATAAACAGGAAATAAATTTAATAATTTATATATTGATATTTCTTCAATGCTATGGTAAAATAATCGTATGCGCATTTTGCCATAGCATAATTTTTAAGGAGTTAAATTTATGAAATACGGCTATTTTGACCTGAAAAACAAAGAATATGTTATTACAAGACCTGATACACCTGCACCTTGGGCAAACTACCTCGGCTCACCCGAATACGGCGCGATTATTTCCAATAACGCCGCAGGGTACAGCTTTATCAAATCGGGAGCAAACGGAAGAATTACCCGTTTCCGTTTCAACTCAATGATGGACCTGCCGGGAAGATATATCTACATAAAGGACAAAGACCTCAACGATTACTGGTCGGCTTCGTGGCAGCCTGTCGGAAAGCCCCTTGATAAATATAAGAGCGAGTGCCGTCACGGTACCGCTTATACCGTTATTTCATCCGAATATGAGGGCATAAAGACAGAGACTACCTACTATGTCCCTATCAATAAGACCTACGAAGTATGGAACTGCAAGATACAGAATAATTCCGACAGAGTGAGAAACCTTTCGGCAACGGGCTTTGTTGAATTCACAAACGAAAGCAATTACGAGCAGGACCAGATAAACCTGCAATACAGCCTTTTCATTTCAAGAACGGAATTTTTAAAGAACAAGATATGCCAGCATATCAGTATGCCTATTTCAAAGGGAGTAGACGCAGCAGACGGCAGATTTGAGCGTTTTCTCGGGGTAGTCGGCGCATATGTTACCGCCTATGAGGGCGACCTTACATCGTTCATCGGTTCATACAGAACCTACTCAAACCCCATAGGAATTGAAAACGGTTGCTCAAATAAGCTCAACTACAACTCCAACTCCTGCGGAGCTTTACAGAGCGATATTACATTAAATCCAGGCGAGAGCGTAACTCTCACATATATCCTCGGCGGAAAGGCACCCAAAGAGGCTGACGAAATTCTTGAACTTTATAAGGACGGCAAAAAGGTCGAAGAAGACCTCAACGAACTTAAATCCTTCTGGCACGGCGAGCTTGACAACTTTGAAGTTGAAACTCCCGACGATGACTTCAACAATATGATAAATGTATGGAACGCATACCAGTGCTTCATCACATTCATCTGGTCCAGAGCCGCTTCATTCATCTATTGCGGACTCAGAAACGGCTACGGCTACCGCGATACCGTTCAGGATATTCAAGGTATCATTCACCTTGACCCTGAGCTTGCGTGTGAGAAAATCCGCTTTATGCTTTCGGCTCAGGTTGACAACGGCGGAGGACTTCCTCTTGTTAAATTCGACCATAACGCAGGTCACGAGGATACTCCCGATGATGACAGCTATGTAAGAGCCACAGGTCACCCCTCATACCGCGCCGACGACGCACTCTGGCTTTTCCCGACCGTTTACAAGTACATCGGCGAAAGCGGAAACAAAGCGTTTATCGACGAAGTTATCCCCTTTGCAAACGGGGGAGAGGGTACTGTTTACGAACACCTCAAACGCGCAATTATGTTCTCGATGGAGCGTTTGGGACCTCACAAGCTTCCCGCAGGACTTCACGCCGACTGGAACGACTGTCTCCGTCTCGGCGCAAAGGGAGAAACAACCTTTGTTGCGTTCCAGCTTTACTATGCGCTTACAATTATGCGTGAATATGCCGTTATGAAAAACGATAACGAATATATCGCTTACCTTGACAGCGTTCAGAAAGACCTCGGCTCTGCTCTTGAAAACTGCTGGGAGGGCGACCGTTTCATCAGAGGTATCAGAGAAAACGGCGTTGTTGTCGGCTCAAAGAACGATACAGAGGCTAACATCTGGCTTGAACCTCAGTGCTGGAGCGTTATCTCAGGCTTTGCAGGCAACGAAAAGGGTACAGCCGCAATGGATTCTGTCGATAAGCTTCTCAACACAAAATACGGCGCAAGAGTTATGGCTCCGTCCTATTATGACCACGCTTTTGAAGGCGCGCTTATGCAGTGCTTCAACGGCTCGACAAAAGAAAACGGCGGAATTTTCTCACAGCCTCAGGGCTGGGTTATCCTTGCCGAAAGCTTACTCGGCAGAGGAGATATGGCGTATAAATATTTCCGTGAATCTTCTCCCGCTTGTATGAACGATAATGCAGAGATACGCGTTATCGAGCCTTACGCTCACGGTCAGTTCACCGAAAGCGTCGAGTCTCCTTTCGAGGGCCGTTCTCATGTTCATTGGCTCACGGGTACAGGTTCAACCGTTATGGTAGGTTGCGTTGAGGGTATCCTCGGTATGCGCCCCGACGCCGACGGACTTAAAATCGACCCTGCAATTTCTTCCTCGTGGAAAGAAGTCAAGATAAGAAAGAACTTCCGCAAAAAGAAGCTGAACATTGTTATTTCAAATCCCAACGGCAACCAGAGCGGAGTAAAGTCGCTCACCTTAAACGGCAAAGCCCTTGACGGAAATTACATTCCCGCATCTGAACTTGCCGATACGAACGAAATCGTAGTAACTCTTTAATAAAAACAAATCCCCGACGGAGAAAATCCGTCGGGGATATTTTATTCTGATAAAGCTTCTTTCTGTTGCTTTTTCATTTCCGATTTTCTTATTATTTTGTCAATGACAATGAATGCAATAACAGCAACCGTAATTCCGAGTAAAGTTCCCACTAAAACATCGCTGGGATAATGCACAAAAAGATACATTCTTGAAGCCGCAACGAGTATCGCTATGATGAGAGCGGGAATACCGAACTTTCTGTTGTGAAGAATGATAGCCGTTGCCGCCGCAAAAGATACGCAGGAATGTGACGATGGAAACGACGAGTCAAGCGGAATCTTAATGAGCATCAAAGCGGTGTCATAATTAAAGTATTCAAAAGGTCTTACTCTTCCCACAAGCCCTTTTATAACAATCTGGCTCAACAAAAAGCTTATCCCTATTGCCCACATAGCCGTTATTCCGATTTTTCTCGTTTTCGGAAAAGCGGCAAGCAGAATTGCAGTCGCAATCCAGAAAATTCCCTTTTCGCCGAAGTATGTTGCGATAACAAAAAACTTGTCGCAGAACACGCATTGCAATGTATCCTGAATCCAGTACAGAATCGTTCTGTCAATATTTATTATAAAGTCAAGCATTTTTTCACCCCGTCAGATTTTTTCTATCTTTGCAAAATTCGCCATAAGCTTTTTGCTGCCTGCGTTATCAAAGGCAACTTCAAGCATCGAGTCGTTTGACATCTTTCTCACAGAGATAACAGTTCCGTCGCCGAATACCTTGTGCCTTATCCTGTCGCCGACGGCAAACTCAGTGCGGCATATTTCCTCGCTCTTTTTGGGAGCTTTTGAAAGCTGGCTCTGCAACGACATCGACCTTGTTCCCGAAGAAGCGGTATCTCCCAAAGAAAAACCGATAGTCGCCGCAGGCTTCTTTGCAACCTTGTCGATTTTATCAACAAGTGCAGGTGGTATCTCCTTTATAAAGCGCGAGACAAGGTTGCGGTTTGTCTGACCGAACAGCATTCTCTCGGCGCAGTATGTAAGATAGAGTAACTTTTTCGCCCTCGTTATAGCAACATAAGCGAGCCTGCGTTCCTCCTCGATATCTTCCTCCGAATTAAGACTTCTTACAGAGGGGAATATTCCGTCCTCCATTCCGATAACGAACACAACTGGGAACTCAAGTCCTTTTGCCGCGTGCATAGTCATCAGCGTGACGGTTTCTGTCTGCTCCTCATATTTGTCAACATCGGTGTATAAAGAAATTTCTTCCAAAAATCCCGAAAGCGTCGGGTGTTCCGCCTGCTCCGAATACTGCTTCATCGAGGTTTTAAGTTCGTTGATATTCTCCGCCCTCGTGATACCCTCGTCGCCCAATGTGACAAGATATTTTCCGTATCCCGATACTTCAATAAGAATATCGAGCAACTCGTCAAGCGCAAGCTCGTCCTGCGACTTTGCAAGCTCCTTGAACATTACGCCCAAGGGTTTTAATACGCTTGCTTTCTTGACAAGGGGCTGATAACTTTCCGCATTCGCCATTATCTCAACGGGACTTACCCCCGTGTCCGAGAAAATCTGTTCAAGAGAAGATACCGTCGCGTCGCCTATGCTTCTTTTCGGCTCGTTGATAATTCTCTTTAATCTTAACATATCATAAGGGTTGTTGATAACGCTTAAATACGCAATCATATCCTTTATTTCCTTGCGGTCATAAAAGCGAAGTCCACCAAACACTCTGTAAGGAATACCCGAATTTGTGAATGCCCGTTCAATGCTGTTCGACTGCGCGTTCATTCTGTACAGTATCGCATAGTCCGAATATTTTCCGCCGTTTTTAATTCCGTCAAGAATTTCATTCGCGATATATCTTGACTCCTCGTTTTCATTCGGCATTCTGCAAAGCTTTACCTTGTCGCCGTCCTTGTCCGCCGTCCATAAGGTCTTTGATTTTCTGCCGCGGTTGTTCTTTATCACTTCGTTTGCCGCACTGAGAATATTCTGCGTTGAGCGATAATTCTGTTCAAGCCTTATCGTGCGGCAATCCTTGAATTCGTCCTCAAAGCCTAAGATATTTTCAATAGTCGCCCCTCTGAACTTGTATATGCTCTGGTCGTCGTCGCCGACAACGCAAAGGTTGCGGTGTTCCTCCGACAAAAGACTGACAAGGCGGTACTGCGCGTGGTTCGTGTCCTGATATTCGTCCACCATTATGTATTTGTAAAGGTTGCGGTAATGCCTTAATGTTTCGGGGAACTTCTCAAAAAGAATGACCGTGAGCCTTATTATGTCGTCAAAGTCCAGAGCACCGCTTGAAAACAGCTTTTTCTGATAAAGTGCATAAACCTTTGAAATTGTCGCCATTCTAAAATCGTTGCCGTACTCTTCTTCAAAATCTTCGGGCGATAACATTCTGTCCTTAGCCGAGCTTATCACTCCCGCCACCGACTTCGGCGGAAACATCTTGTCCGATATGTCAAGCTCCGAAAGACAGGTCTTTATAACCCTCTGCGAATCGTCGCTGTCGTATATGGTAAAGTCCGAGGGGTACCCAAGCTGTTCAATTTCGCGCCTTAATATCCTTACACAAGCCGAGTGGAATGTCGCCGCAACAATTCCGTTTCCGTCGTCGCCGAGCATATCCGCAAGGCGCTGTTTGAGTTCTCCCGCCGCCTTGTTTGTGAATGTTATTGCAAGAATATTCCAC
>CALZLD010000055.1 GCA_945788225.1 uncultured Clostridia bacterium | reverse complement strand
CGGAGCTTGGCTTTGAGACAATAAACTCAGAAGAAAGCACAAGAAAGACATACTATAAAGGACAGCACACTATTCCGTCGGACACTGTATGCTATCCTGCTAAAATTGCCCACGGACACATTGAAAGCTTGCTTGAAAAGGGCGTTGACTTTATCTTCTATCCGTGTGAAAGTTATAATGTCGACGAGGGTGAGAGCGACAACCATTACAACTGCCCCGTTGTTGCATATTACCCCGAACTGCTCAAAGCGAATGTGCCTGCTCTTAATGAGGATAACTTCCTTTATCCTTATATCGACATAAACCTCAAAAAGCATTTTGTAGAGGCGATGAAAAAGTCGCTCTCCAAATACAACCTCAAAAAATCGGACATTGCAAACGCGTATGAGTCCGCTTGGAGCGCGCTCAGGGCTTATCGTGAGGATGTTATAAAGCAGGGTGAAAAGATTATCGAAGAAGCAAGGGCAGACGGCAGAAAGATAATCGTCATTGCAGGCAGACCTTATCATATCGACCCCGAAATAAACCACGGTATACAGAAGCTTATTACTTCTCTTGGACTTGCAGTTATCACCGAGGACAGCGTTTCTCACCTTGGACACACACCGAAAATGGCGGTGCTCAATCAGTGGACATATCACGCAAGACTTTACAAGGCGGCGCAGTATGTCACCACTCAGCCCGATATGCAGCTTGTTCAGCTTGTGTCCTTCGGTTGCGGAATTGACGCTATCACAACGGACGAGGTACGCTCGATACTTGAAAGCGGTGGAAAGCTTTATACCCAGCTTAAAATCGACGAGATAAGCAACCTTGGCGCCGCAAAGATTAGACTCCGTAGCCTTGTTGCCGCTATGGAGCAGGCGGAAAAGAACAAAAAAATTACAGTTTAAGACAAAATGCCGTTCTTTAAAAGAGCGGCATTTTATAAAAAGGAGAAAATTATGCTGACTGAGATACTTTCAAGAGAAACCTGTGCAAAGTGCAGAATTTGCTGTACCTTTGACAAGTACGATATATGGGAAACTCCCGTTATAACAAAAGAACTGAAGGAAAAAATCGAAAAGGACTTTTCAGATGTGAAATTTATTGAGAAGGGGCATAGCTATCTTTTCAGAATGGAGAATGCAGATGAAAACGGGATTTTCTACTGCCCTGTGCTGACGGAAAAGGGTTGCGCCTTAGGCGATGAAAAGCCCTTTGATTGCAGGATATGGCCCTTTCGCATAATGAATTTTAACGGTACAAGGGTTATATCTTTAAGCCCCGTGTGTGAGAGTGTTTTTTCGCTCCCCGTAAAAAAGATACGCGAAACCGCCGAAAAGCTTTCGGACACGATTTTTTCTTATGCCGACAAGAACCCCGATATTGTAAAGCCTTATGATGAAAGCTACCCTATTATCATTTCAGAAAGAAATAGTAAATAACGCCGTAAATTGTCGAGGAGAGTATTCCGTAGAGGATAACGGGGCCTGAAATGATGAAAATTTTTGCTCCAAGACCTAAAATATACCCCTCGGTTTTAAATTCAAGTGCAGGCGACACCACGGAGTTTGCAAACCCCGTTATGGGTACAAGAGTTCCTGCGCCGCCGTGTTTTGCGATTTTTTCATAAAGTCCTAACCCTGTCAGAAGTGCGCTTGCCGCGACAAGTATGATAGATGTCCACGAGCCTGCCTCGGTTTTTTCAAGCCCCATATTCAGAAAAAGGTTCATTAAAAATTCGCCGATTGTGCAGATAAAACCGCCTATTATAAAGGCTTTAAGGCAATCCTTGAAGCTTTTTGACTTTGGTGAAGCTTTGTCCGCCATCTGTTTATATTCTTTTTTTGATACAGTCATAATTAAAGCTACCTCCCGAAAAAAGTGTTTTCGGAAGATAGCTTTTGCTTTTTTTAATAAAATATTCGTCAGATACGGCGTTTTCTTCTCTCCTGCCGTCTTTCTGCGTTTTTTCTTCTGCGTTCCTCGGTCTGCTCTGTGAATTCGCGGTTGAACTGCGCGCCCGAAAGAGTTCCGCCGAGAGCTATGCAGAAAACCGAGATGAACAACATAAACTGCTCCGCTTTGCCCAAATATACGGCAAGCATAAGAAGAACTGCGGTGATATATAATATCCAGATGAGAAAGTTATAGCTTTTTCGTTTTTTCTTCAAGGAATTACTGCTCCTTTCCCGATACGATAATGGCGGTTATGTTGTCCTTGCTTCCGTTTTTCATTGCAAGTCCCACAAGCTCTTTGAGTTTTTTGCGGTGGGGGATATTTTTTGTGAGTATCTCTTTTATTTCTTCATCGGAAAGATAATCAGAAAGACCGTCGGTTGAAATTAAAATAATGTCGTTTTCCTCTAATTTTCCGAAGCTTTCAATCTGTGGTTCGGGGGGTTGTTCGATATTTCCGACGGATGATATGATAACATGCTTTTTGCTGTGGTTTTTAGCTTCATCGGGGGTAATCTCGCCCAAATCCACAAGAAGCTGAACTAGCGACTGGTCTTTTGTCAGCTGGGTAAGCTCACCGCCAGACAGCTTGTGCATTCTTGAATCGCCCACATTGATAAAGGTCGCTTCTCCGTTTTCGTCAACGGCGAGCGCACAAAGCGTTGTCTGCATATTAAGACTGCCTTCGTGATTTATTCCGTATGAGCGGATATTTTCGTGAATATCGGAAATTTTCTTTTTAAGGTCGGTCTGCGAGGAGTATTTTATGTTGGACAAAAGCTGTAACGACAATTTTGACGCTTTTTCTCCGTTGCTTTCGCCTGCAACGCCGTCCGCCACTGCAACGATAAAGGGGCATTCCGCTTTGCCCTCAATTTCGGAATGGGAAAGTATTATTTTATTTATCATAAAAGCGTCCTCATTATGACGCCTTGTGTTTCCCTTTTCGGAAATACCGTAGCAGTAGAACATAATAAATCTCCTGAATTGGATAAAGACTTTCTATGAAAAATATTATACAACAGCTTTTATGAAAGTTCAAGGCATATTGACAAACTTTGCCGATTGTTATAAACTTAAATACAGAAATATATTTTTAGAAAAGAGATTTTTTGAATGGAAAAATTTACGGCAGAACAGTTTGAAATTGTTGACGCACACACTCATATCTACCCCGAAAAGATTTCTCAGAAAGCGTCGGACACTATCGGCAATTTTTACGGTATTAAAATGTTTACAAGAGGTTCGTTGGCTGCTCTTCTTGAAGAAGGTAAAGAAATCGGCGTTAAAAAATACCTTGTATGCTCGGCGGCGACAAGCCCGATGCAGGTTGAAAGCATAAATAATTTTATTATGGGAGAGGCTGACGCGCACCACGAATTTCTGCCCTTTGGGACAATGCATCCCGATTTTGAAAATATCGGGGACGAAGTTGAAAGAATGATTTCAATAGGACTTAAAGGAATTAAGCTTCACCCCGATTTTCAACAGTTTGACATAGACGACAAAAAAGCCTATAAAATATACGAAGCAGCAGAGGGAAAGCTACCGATACTTTTTCATATGGGCGATAACAGATACGATTATTCAAGCCCCTTGCGCCTGAAAAAAGTTCTGTCGGATTTTCCTCATCTTAAAGCTATTGCCGCACATTTTGGCGGATATCATCGCTGGGACGAAGCAAAGGAGCTTCTTTGCGGCAACGAGAATGTCCGCTTTGACACTTCAAGCTCGTTGCCTATGATATCCGTTGAAAAGGCAAGGGAACTTGTGAGTATTTACGGCGTGGAAAATCTCTTCTTCGGAACGGATTTTCCTATGTGGAACGCAAAGGAAGAGCTTGACAGATTTTTTGCATTGGGACTTTCCTTTGAGGATAACCGAAAAATACTCTCAGAAAACTTCAAGGAGTTTTTTGGTATAGAAAAGCTGTAAAGCAGAGAATTTTTTTCACATTCAGTTAAAAATATATTGCAAAATATATAAAAATATGGTATCATCAATATATATATATATCCGCAACCTTATTATTTTAACAAGGGGGAAGTCATATCCATGTCAAAAATTCAATTCATCACGGGCGGTGCGGCAAGCGGCAAAACCCGTTGGGCAATAACCTATTATCAGGCTTGCGACAATGTTCTTTATCTTTGCATGAGCAAGGAACTTGACAAGGAAATAGCCGACAGAATAGAATACAACAGCAAGAAAAACGGCATTGAATGGACTATTATCAAGGATGTCCAGAACCCTGCCGAGCATATCGACAGAAACAAGTTCACCATTTTTGACGGTCTTGGCGCTTATGTTTCAAGAGAAATGTATGCGGCTTGCCCTAATCCCGAGGAAATGACCGAGGAACAGAAAAAAGAGATAGAAAAGTCTATTATCGAAAAGCTCACTTCTCTTATTGAAACAGTCAAGGAAATCAACGGCGAGCTTCTGATTATCACCATAGAGCCGGGATTTTCGGTTTGTCCCGAAAAGAGAGAGCAGAGACTTTTCAGAGAAATACTCGGAACGGTAAACCAGCGTATTGCGAATATCTGCACCGATGTTTATCTTTCGGCAAGCGGAATTCAGTTTAAAATAAAGTAAGATAGGAGTAACAGCTATGACCTTTGAAGAATTTATTATGGCGGCGAGAAACAACGGCGCGTCGGATATTCACATGACGGTAGGCGCTCCCACAGTATTCAGAATCAACGGCAACCTTGTCCGTCTTAACGATATGGACGAACAGGTAGTCAACAGAACTATTCTTTCAATGCTTTCGGCAGAGCAGGAACAGAAGCTCAACAGCGGAGAGGACCTTGACTTTGTATTTGAAATTTCAACGGGAGCAAGACAGCGTGTAAATGTATTTCATCAGATGGGCAAGCTTGCGGCTTCTATCCGTCTGCTCAACGCTGAAGTACAGTCCCTTGACGACCTCGGCTTCCCTCATGTTCTCACAGAATTTGCTCAGAGAAAGAGCGGACTTATCCTTGTAACAGGTCCTACCGGTTCAGGTAAGACAACAACCCTTGCGGGAATGATTGACTACATAAACAAGAACCGTGCTTGCCACATCATCACAATTGAAGACCCTGTAGAGTACAGATACAAGCCCGACCTTGCGCTTATTCATCAGCGTGAAGTCGGCAGAGATGTCAAGACTTTCGACCTTGCGCTCCGCAGTGCTTTGCGTGAGGACCCCGATGTTATCTTTGTCGGAGAAATGCGTGACTTTGAAACAATTCAGCTTGCCGTAACAGCCGCTGAAACAGGTCACCTTGTTCTTGCAACACTTCATACAAAGGGTGCTGCTGAAACAGTCGGAAGAATTATCGACGCTTGTCCTCCGATGATCCGTTCACAGATGCTCGTTCAGATTGCTCAGACCTTAGAGGGTGTTGTTTCTCAGGTTCTTATCCCCACAGCAGACGGCAACTCAAGAGTATGTGCAACAGAAGTTCTTGTGGGAACAGACGCTGTAAAGAACCTTATCCGTGCCGATAAGTGCCACAACCTTGAAACAGCTATGCAGCAGGGTGCAAAGGCAGGAATGATGGTTATGGACGATTCTATTCTCTCTCTTTACAGAGACGGCAGAATCAACCGTCAGTCTGCTCTTGAATTCTGCAACGACAAGACTTATGTTTCAACAAAGCTCGGATATTAACAGACAAATCAAAAGGGTACTGCATAACGGCAGTACCCTTTATTTTTTTATTTCAAAAAGCCTTTTCGTATGAGGGGAATGAACATTCCTCCCACGGCGTTGCCCAGTGACATTATAATGAGATAACCGAAGGATTTTAACGACCACGCCGACGCTACCGTAAAATAGAACATATTTGCGACGCAGTGTTCAAATCCGCAGAGAATGAAGACGATGACGGGGAGGAAGATGGCGAAAACCTGACCTGTGGGGTTTTTGATGTTCTTGTAGCCGTCCGCCGCGATAAACATCAACATTCCGCAGAAAAAGGCGAGAATGAATATGCTTATGAGGTTGTCCGATAATTTTGTTTCGCACATTGCTTTTGCCTTTTCGGATATGGGAGCAATTCTTGTCAGCAGAACGAGAAGCCCCGTTGCCGCCGTTCCCATAAGGTTGCCGAGCCAGATAATAAGCAGGTCTAAAATATAGGCAGGCTTGTTTTCAACGGCATATCCGACTTTTCCCGTAAAAAGATTAAGACCAAAGGTGAGAATAACGAAAAGTCCCGTTCCGAAAAGTGCGGCGCCGATGTATTTATTGTCGCAGGAGAGATAGACGATGCCGCCTATTCCTATGGCAAAGCCCGTCACTATCGCCTTTAACAGAATATCAAAAAATCGTTTCATATACGCTCCTTAAAAATTATTCGGCAGAAATATATGAGTTTATTATCTTGTCAAGAGTGCCGTCCTCTTTCATCTCGGCAAGACGAGCCTGCAAAGTCTCAAAGACTTCGGGCTTTTGGGGACTTACCGCCATAACATAGCTTTTTTCGTATATCGGCTTTTCTATCTTGACAAGTCCTATATTTTCGTCAATGTATATATCGGAAACAGAGGAGTCGAGAACAACGGCGTCAATCTTTCCTGCAAGTAATTCTCTTATGCCGTCGGAGCCTTTTTCATAAGACATTCCCATGGCATTTTTTATTCCCGAAACATATTCCTTTGCAACGGAATTTGAAACAAAGCCGACTTTCTTTCCCACAAGTCCGTAGTGTGTTTTGATATTCGATGTGTTCTTCACGACTATTACAAGCTCGGTTTCTGAATAAATCTCTGTAACAAGAAGACTTTCAAGACGCTCGTCGTCGGCGCTTATCGCCGACGCAACAATGTCGCAGTCGCCTTTTTTGAGAATGTCAAAGAGTTCGCTTTCTGTGTATCCGTTAAAGATAACCTCGGACTTTTCAAAAGCTTTTTTGCATATATCAACATCAATGCCGATAAGCTTTTCTCCGTCAAGATATTCATAAGGAGCGGTGCCTATCTCTGTGGCTACCCTTATTGTTTTCGACGAACTCTTGCAGCCTGTCACGGAAAAAGCAACACAAAGGCAGAGCGCGGCGCTCAGTAATTTTTTCAGTTTCATTGTACCTTCCTTTACAATCTGTATAATTTTAAGAATAAATTACAATTTGCAGATAACCAAATGTAATAAAAATCAAATTTTATACAATCAGTTATCGTAAAATTCAAGAGCAATCTTCATCATATCGGTAAAGGTCTTTTCTCTTTCCTCAGCGGATAGGGCAGTGCCTTTATAGATATGGTCGGACACGGTAACAAGGCAGAGTGCTTTTTTGTGAAGCTTTGCCGCATTGCAGTAAAGACCTGCGGCCTCCATTTCAACGGCAAGAACTCCCATCGACTTCCATTTGTCGTTGCAGTCCTCACGGGCGTGATAAAAAGCGTCCGACGAAACCACATTGCCAACCTTATAGCTTATCCCTAATTTTTCAGCGGTTTCTATGCCCTTGCGGAGAAGTGAAAAATCGGCGATTGGCGCAAATGTTCCCGGAAGGTCGTACTGCGCCATAAAATTAGAGTCGGTGCAAGCTCCCGAAGCGAAGACAATGTCCCCAAGGTCAAGCTCGTCCGCATACGCACCCGCTGAGCCTATTCTGATGATATTTTCAACTCCGTAAAAAGAGAAAAGCTCATAAGAATAAATACCTATCGAGGGGATACCCATTCCGCTTCCCTGAACGGAGATTTCTTTTCCGTTGTATTTTCCCGTAAAGCCCAACATATTTCTTGTTGAGTTATACTGCTTTACATCTGTCAGAAAATTTTCGGCGATGAATTTTGCTCTCAAAGGGTCGCCCGGCATAAGAACGGTTTTTGCGATTTCTCCCTCTCTTGCCTGAATGTGCGGTGTAGGTGTAGGCATAAAAATCCTCCTTAAAGCTTTTTTATTATTTTATCACATTGTCCCGACTAAGTCAAATATTGCAAAGGAGAAGGGGATATGTTATAATTCTATACGGAGTGTGATAATATGAATATTCTTATAAAGGATACGCTTGCAATTCTTTACGAAAACGGCGGATACATTACAAAAAGAACAAATATATGCATAAAAGATAAAATTATATATGCAATAGGGGATATCCCAGAAGATTTTACCCCCGATGAAATTATTGACGGCAAGAATTATCTTGCGTCGACAGGGCTTATAAACTGTCATACGCATAGCTATATGTCCCTTTATCGCAATTTTGCGGACGACCTTTCTTTCGACGATTGGCTTTTTGGCAAGATAGACCCCTTGGAGAACAGAACCACTCCCGATGACGCTTATTGGGGAGCTGTGCTTTCCTGCGCCGAGATGATAAAAACGGGAACAACGACCTTTACCGATATGCATATGTTTAAGAATATGACGGCAAAGGCGGCGGACGACTGCGGAATGAGAGCGGTTATTTCACGGGGACTTTGCGGCGAGGACGAATCGGGCGGAGGAGCAAGAAGGCTTGACGAAGCTTTTGAAGAGATTGAAAACTTCAAGGACAACGACAGAATATCCTTTATGTTAGCTCCCCACGCTATTTACACCTGCAACACGGAATATTTAAAAAAGATAATCGGTCTTGCAATAGGCGAAAATCTTCCCCTTAATATTCACCTTTCGGAGACGAGATACGAGGTCTCTCAGGCGCTTGAAAAATACAATATGACGCCCACAAAATATCTTGACAGCCTTGGATTTTTTGAGCAGAAAACCTTAGCGGCTCATTGCGTTCATCTTTCGGACGAGGATATGGAGATACTGAAACGCAACAATGTCAGCGTTGCGGCAAACCCCATAAGCAACCTTAAACTCGGAAACGGAGTTGCTCCTGTTCCGAAGCTTCTTGATATGGGAGTGAATATCTGCATAGGAACGGACAGCGCCGCTTCAAATAATTCCTTAAATCTTTTCAGGGATATGAACTTCACTGCGCTTATTCACAAGGGAGTGAACGAAAAGGCTCAATGTGTTTCTGCCGAGGATGTATACCGCTTTGCAACGGTAAACGGCGCTAAAGCTCTTTCTCTTGATGATACGGGTGAGCTTAAAGTCGGCAAAAAGGCTGATATTATTCTTTTGGACCTTAATTCGCCGTCCTTAAATCCTCATAACAATCTTGTTTCGGCTCTTTCGTATTCGGCAAACGGCTCTGAAACCGATACCGTTATCATTGACGGAAAAATTGTTATGAGAAAAAAAGAACTCCTCACCATAGACGAGGAGAAGCTGTACTTTAATGTCAATAAGATTATGGAAAGGCTTTCAAAGTAATGAAAAATAAAAATTCCGCCGCACATAAGCGACGGAATTTTTTTGTTTTTTAGTTACGCTTCAACGGGAGCGCTAACAGGACAAGTACCTGCGCAAGCACCGCAAGAAATGCAAGCTGCTTCGTCGATAACATATTTTCCGTCGCCTTCAGAAATAGCGTTTACGGGACATTCAGCGGCACATGCTCCGCATGAAATGCATTCGTCTGAAATTTTGTATGCCATTTTAACAGCACCTCCTCTTGAAAGTTACAGCGAAAGGCGTTGCCTATCGTCATACCCTAATTGTAACATATTTTCTGAAAAAATCAAGTGTTTTTTTATGGTTAGATTTTTTTCCCTTAAATTCGGCATAAAAGCCTTAAATCAAGAAAAGAATTTTGCGGATAATTTTTCTGTCACCTTTGTTATCGGGACATACATAGCGAGCATAAGAAAGAAATTCCCCACGCCGTGAACGATGTCCCACGATATACCTGCTACCCACCACGAAAAAGCATAGGTTATTCCGTTTTTAAATCCGCCCTCTAAGGCGCCGATTATTATATAGGGGAAACTGCATAAAAATCCGAACAAAAACCCGAAAACCGACGAGAACACCGACCAGAATATCACCGACTTGTTTTTTCTGAAAAGATATGTTATAAGGGCAAGAAACGGCCAGATATAAAGGTACATAAACCACCACAGACCGAAGCCGTAAATTACGCCCTCAATGAGAATAAATGCAGGGATAACGGGAATTATTCGCTCTTTGAAAAAAAGCGTGAAAATAATTATCCAGAAGGTTGTCAGCTCTATATTCGGAAGAAAGCTGAGTGCAAGCTTTGATACTTCAATAATAGCAAGCATCATCGCAAAAAGGGTAATATCCTTTACTGTCAGCTTTTTCATTTTGTGTATTCTATCTTAAACGAGTCGCCGTCCGCGACGGGCTGGCTGTCAATGCCGTAGTTGCAGTATTCATCGTTGATATAAAACGCCCAGTATGAGCCGTCAACATTAAAGTCCGCCGTTTCTCCGTTTACAACTGTCACCATAAGACCGTATTCGCTCTCGTCGCCTGAAAAGGTAAGTCCCTCTGTTTCTTCCATCGCACCGCGCAAAAATTCCGCGTCGGTCTTTGTTGTATAGGTCACCGTCTGCTTTGCGCTGTCAACAACAGAGATAGTTATTGTCTTTGAGCCTTTTGCGCCCTTTGGGGAGAATATAAGCATCACCGTGACAAGAACAGCCACAAGAGCTATGGGGATAAGGAGAAGTAACCATTTTTTGCTGAATTTTTTGCTTTCGTTCATTTTTAAAACCTCTTTTATACTGAATATACTTTTCTTGCAATATCTACTGTCGCCTTAGCGTCCTTTGCGTAATAGTCCGC
>CALZLD010000054.1 GCA_945788225.1 uncultured Clostridia bacterium | reverse complement strand
GCATAAGAAGCTGTCTTAAATTCGATGAAAACACCTTTATCGCCTGCTCCGCCGCATTCGAGGTAAGCTCCGCCCTTATCTCCCTTTCAATCGATGGTGCGATAAGTCTTTTGAAGCTGTCCTCCGCCGCAAGTTTTACAAGCTCGCCGCATTCACTCTGATTTTTTGCGTATTTGTCCGATACGAATTTCTGCGCCTCGTCGCCTGCAACGGCTACGGCAACTTTCAGAAATTCTTCCTTTTCTCCTCTGTCAAGAGCAAGAACGCGGTGACCTGCGATTTTGTTGACAGGCTCCGAGTAGTCGTAATAGTTTGAATAAACGCTCTCGGCATTTTCGTCCGCCGCCTTTGAGGATATAGTGCCTTTTCTGAAATAAAGCTCACGCAACGATTTTCTTAAAGCCGCGTCGTCAGAAATATCCTCGGCGATAATATCCATAGCGCCCTGCAAAGCGTCCTCGGCGGAATTTATCTCCTTTTCGGCGTCAATGAACTTTTCCGCCTCTTTCTGAGGGGTAGCGTTCATATTCTGCAACATTATGTAAACGGCGAGAGGTTCAAGTCCCTTTTCTCTTGCTACCGAGGCTCTTGTCTTTCTCTTCGGCTTAAACGGACGATAAATGTCCTCAACCTCAACAAGCGTTGTCGCGTTGGCAACAGCCGCAGCTATCTCATCGGTCATCTTGCCCTGCTCCGTTATTGAAGAAACGACCTCCTCTTTTCTCTTTTCAAGATTGCGAAGATAAGTGAGGCGGTCAAAAAGCTCTCTTAAAAGCTGGTCGTCAAGAGAACCCGTCATCTCCTTGCGGTATCTTGCAATAAACGGAATTGTCTTTCCGTCGTCCATAAGAGCAACAGCATTGTCAACCTGCTCCTGTCTGAGTTTGAATTCTGTCGCAAGCGTTTTGTTGATATCCATTTTAAACCTCCGTCAAAAAATTACTTTCTTGCAATTGTGTTTCTCATAAACATATCCGCGGTACTGCGGCTTATTTCTCTGTCGATTATCTTGTCCATCAGGATAGCATAGCTCAGCGCCGCATAAGGAACGGCAAAAAACAGCGGAAAAACAAATATCGCCGAAAATCCCCAGCCGATAAACGAAAGAACAAGCTTTACCACCGTCATTTTGTTTCTGTCCATAGCTTTAACCGATTGCTTTATTATGTTAAAAATCTTCTCATCGGGGTTCATTGTGAACATAAAATTCACAACGCAGAAATTTGCAATAAGCCATATATACAGCAGTACCGTACATAAAAGAACGATAGTACAGCATACCCCCAGCGCGATATATGTTCCGCTGCGATAACTGCTATCGGCAAAAGACGACAACAGCATATATTCAAGATATGCGCACAGAACAACAGGTATCGACATCGCAAGCTTTATCACCGAAACGATAAAGCTGAGCAAAAGCGAGCGGAAATATATCTTTGCGTTTGAAAAGCAGATAAGAATAAATCCGACATTGTTGTTTTCGCCTCTTATGCAGTGAATAAGCCACCACGCGGTTCCCACATTTATCGGAGCAAGCACCATAAATTCCGCAACAATTCTTATCGCAGTCCCTGCCATAACTCCCGTGGGGACTGCCATATTGACTATATCGACAACCTCTCCCCTTTTTACATAAAACTGTATCAGCAGAGCCTCGGCGATAACAAAAAAAAGATGAGCCGAAAGAAATATCATCATAACAAGCAAGGTCTGCGGATAACAGTCGTTCATTCTTCTGAGCGCTGATTTTTTTATCTCGCCTATCTTCAAACAGCCCACCCCTTTCTTTTATATGGTATAAAGGTTAGATTTCCTCGGTTTCCTCTTCGCTGTCCTTTAAAACGGGGACCTTTCCCATTATCTCAAAAAGTCCGCCCGTCTGCCACATCTGCAAATTGACAGAAATAACATATCCTTCGCCCACATCGCAGGCATACTTCATAGGCTCCATTCTGGGAAGTCCGAAGCAGGAAAGCATATTCATCATTATTCCCGAATGAGTGACAACAGCCGCGTCAAAAATTTCCATCGCCATCATATCTTCAAGAATATCGTTGAATGCCGCAACGGTTCTTCCTATCATCTCTCTTATGGTTTCTCCTCCGTGAGCTCTGTTGTCAAGTCCGCCCTTGAGCCACTCCTTATATTCTTCAAGGTCGATAAGCTCGTCAACCGATTTATTCTCAAACTGCCCGAAGTCAAGCTCCTTTATTCCGTCAAGAGTGACAAGCTCCGTGTCGGGATAGAGTATTCTCGCCGTCTGGATACATCTGAGCAACGGGCTTGAATATACCTTCTCAACATACGGATATTCATATTCGGCGGCAATTTTTTCAAGCTCGGCAATGCCGTTTTTTGAAAGCGGAATGTCCGTTGTGCCTATGTATCTTCCGTTCTCGTTACCTTCAGTATGCCCGTGTCTTATTATAGTTAATCTGTAGCTTTTCATTTTTCGGTTCCTTTCTGTTATATCTTCATTAAATTATACAATTTGTATAATAAATTTACAATATATGTAAAAAATAATTTTCTTGATTTGAATTTTGTTGAAAACTTCGTTTTTTTGTAAATTATACAATATGTTGTATGACGCTCCGCCACATATTGATTTCAACAGTAAAATGTTGAAAAAATAAAGCAAAATAGCCAAAAGAAGCTAAAAACTTTTATCGACTTTTTTTGATATTTCGCCCTTTACAAAATGTAAGCAATCGGCTATAATTTACAATGCGTTAAGTCGGAATAATATTTTTTTGATAAAATACAAAAAGTAATTAACGGCTGTCAGGGGGTGACGGATTGAACTCGGATTTTCCAAGGATAATTACTCTTTTAAGAAAAGAGAGAAACATAAGCCAGAAGAATGCCGCAAATGACCTTGGCGTATCCCAGGCTCTCCTTTCCCATTATGAAAAAGGCATCCGTGAATGCGGACTTGATTTTCTTGTCAAAGCCGCCGATTATTACGGAGTATCCTGCGACTATCTTCTCGGACGGTCGCCCGACCCTGCGGGAAAGACAATATCCTACAACGATATTCCCGAAGCGGAAGGAAATGTCAAGACCGACGGAGTGATGATTTCCTTCAACAAAAAGCTTATTGTCAACTCGCTTAACATTCTTTTCTCACTTGTGCAGAAAACAGGAAGTCAGACGCTCATCCGTGAAACATCGTCGTTTATTATGCTTGCCGTTTACAGAATGTTCAGAGTGGTTTATGTATCAAACCCCAAAAACGACCAGCTTTTCTTTACTGTACCCGAAGTTCTTGCGTCAAACGGCGCCGCCGCTGCTATGGGAATGTCAGAGTCGATAGCTACCGCCGCCGCAAAGGGAGTTCAGATAGGAACAAACGACTGCGCGAATGTTGACGAAAGCTCGGTGATAACATCAAAAACGCTCACCGAGGAATATCCAAGCCACGCGTCATCGCTTCTCAATCTTGTCAAGAACAGCGAGGCAAGAATTCAGATGCTCAACAATGCCGAAAAATAATCACTGAGATATTATACCACATTTATAAATAAAAATCAACAAATCAATGTCATTACGACATGAAATAAATCCTCTTTTCATTTTGTCTGCCCTGCCGCTTCTTTTTTTGCGGCAGGGATTTTTTTGCCCGTCGTTTATTGACTTTTTTCGGAAAATATGATATTATTTCTATGTATTATGTTTTTTCGGAGGAATTGCAATGAAAAAGTCCGTTGCCGCCGCTCTCGCCGCCGTTTTTATTTTCTGCGGCTGTCAGAAAAAGAGCGCAGAACGCTCCGCCTTTTTCGCTATGGACACTTTCTGCACCGTTGTTTCCGACAGTAGCACGGAGCAGATTGAAAAGGTCATAAACACCTGTTCTGTCAATCTTGACGCCTATTCGGGCGAGCTTAATTCCTTCAACGAAAATACTTTTACAAAAAACGAATATATATATGATATAACCGAAAAGACCTTTGCCCTAAACGATGAATTCGGTGACAATGTGGACATCACCTCGGGCGCGCTCACTGTTTTATGGGGGATAAGCTCGGATAGTCCCGCCGTCCCCGAAAATACAGACATTTCCCTCGCTCTTGACACGATAGGCAGAGAAAATATCGTCCTTGAAAACGCTACCGTAAAAAAACCTCTTTCAACAAAGCTTGACTTCGGTGCTGTTGCAAAGGGTTACGCCTGCGACCTTGTCTACTCCGAATGTGAAAAGTCAACGGCCGACTACGCAATAGTTTCTCTGGGCAGCTCATCTTTGCTCTACGGCAAAAAGCCCGACGGTACAGACTTTCGCATTGAGATAAAAAATCCCGACGGCGACGCTCCTCTCGGAATGATAACAACTTCCGAATGTTTTGTTTCCACTTCGGGCGGATACGAGCGCTTTTTTGAAGCCGACGGCAAAAAATACTGCCACATTTTAGATACAGAAACGGGTTACCCCACAGAAAGCGACCTCGTTTCCGTGACAGTTATCTGCTACGGCGAAAACGGCGGAATAAAATCTGATTTTTTAGCGACCGACATCTTCCTTGGCGGAACAAAAAATTTAAAAAAGCACCTTTCCCGTGATGATTACAAAATCGTCGCAGCGGATAAGAACAAAAAGCTTTATGTATCATCGGGGCTTGATTTTGAAATAAACCTGAACAGCGGGTATTCGTTATGAAATTTATAAATCTTCGCGACGGCATAATTGTCGCGGCAATATTTCTCTCGGCTCTTGCTTTTGTTTTTGTCGGGAATTTCTTTTCGGGGCAGACTGCTGAAATTTCCGTTGGCGGCGAGGTTGCAAGAATAGTTCCCCTCGATAAAGACGACAGCTTTTTTGTGGGCGATGTCTCTTTTGAAGTCAAGGACGGAGAAATTTTCGTGACAGACTCTCCCTGCCGCGATAAGATATGTGTAAAATCGGGCGGAATAAAAAATGTCGGCGAAACGATTATCTGCCTGCCCGAAAGAGTATCGGTGAGAATTATCGGCAAAAGTGACAGCGACAGCGCCGACATAATTGTGGGGTGATGGCTTGAAAACAAAAAAGCTTGCCGTTATGGGTTTGCTTCTTGCGCTCACCTTTGCACTCTCGGCGGTCGAAACCGCCGTATCGGCAGGGCTCCCCGCAGGAGTGAGAATAGGTCTTGCAAATATCGTCGTTATGCTTGCACTGCTCTCTATGGGCAAAAAAGAGGCTCTTACGATAGTCGTTGCAAAGTCGGTATTCATACTTATTACAAAAGGAGCGACCGCCTTTGTGCTTTCCCTTTGCGGAGGAGTATCTTCATTCATTGCGGTACTGCTTCTTATACAGTCCGAAAAAAATTCGCTTATACTGATAAGCGTTGTCGGCGCACTTGTTCACAATATAGCCCAGCTTGCCGCCGCGTCGCTTATCCTTAAAAATATAAACACCTTATTCTACGCTCCCGTTCTTATTATTGCGGGAGTGATAGCAGGCAGCGCAACGGGAACAGTCATAAAAATCACACTGCCTGCCGTAACAAAAGCCGTTAATGACAATAAATAAAGGAGTATGCTATGAGTATTAAACGATTAAACGGCGTCCACCTTAAACATTTCAAGAATACCGAGTCCGAAACAACGGTTTCCTTTCCGCTTTCGGCAAAGGTAATTCTTCCTATGGGGCAAGGTATGGGCGCACCCTGCGAGCCTCTCGTCAATGTGGGCGACAAGGTCTTTGTCGGACAAAAAATCGGTGACAGCGACAAGTTCATGTCCGTCCCCGTTCATTCAAGCGTTTCGGGAACAGTAAAGGAGCTTCGCGACTACGCTCTTCCCGGCGGAAGATACTGCAAGGCTGTGGTTATAGAGTCGGACGGCAAGCAGACTGTCGATGAAACTATCGCTCCGCCCGAAATTAAAACAGCCGACGATTTTATCAAAGCTGTCCGTGAAAGCGGCGCTGTCGGTCTCGGCGGCGCAGGATTTCCCACTCATGTCAAGCTGAGATTTGAAAATCATGTGGATACGCTTATTATTAATGCGGCGGAATGTGAGCCGTATATCACCTCCGACTACCGCGAAATGATGGAAAATCCGTCAGATGTCTACGACGGCATAAAGCTTATGCTCGAAAAGCTCAATATCAACCGCGCAAAGCTTTGTATTGAAAAGAACAAGCCCAAGGCGATAAGATTGTTTTCAAAAATGGCGGCAAAGGACAGCGCGCTCGATGTCGTCACTCTCCCGTCAAAATATCCGCAGGGAGCTGAAAAAATGCTTCTCTTCACCGCAACGGGCAGAGTTGTAAAAGAAAACGAACTCATCGCCGCCGAAAACGCTATTGTAGTCAATGTTTCAACGGTAGCGTTCATAAACAGATATATAAAAACAGGTATGCCCCTTATCTCGCGCAGACTTACCGTTGACGGCGACGCTGTGGGAATGCCCTGCAACATAGAGGTCCTTCTCGGAACGACCATCAAGGATATCCTCGATTACTCCAACGCAAAGGATTACAGAAAGCTTATTATGGGCGGACCTATGATGGGCGTATGTATGGTGGACCCTGAGGCTCCCGTGATAAAAACCCACAACGCGCTCCTTGCTTTGAAGTCCGACACCCTTTACAAGTCCACTCCCTGCATAAGATGCGGAAAGTGCATAAAAGCCTGCCCTATGAACCTTATGCCCACAGAGCTTGAAAAGGCTTATCACGCAAAGAGCAGAGAACAGCTCACCGCTTTGCGTGTTAATCTTTGTATGAACTGCGGAGCCTGCTCCTATGTCTGCCCCGCAAAAAGACCTCTTGCCGAAACAAACTGTCTTTCAAAAGAATTTTTAAGAAACACCGCGCAAAAATAAGCTCCGAAAGGATTGAACAAACTTTGGAAAAACTTATAGTTTCACCCTCCCCCCATCAGAGAGGGAGCGTAACAACACAAAAGATAATGCTCTTTGTGATAATTGCCCTCCTGCCCGCTATCGTTGCGGCAACGGTAATTTTCGGAATAAGAGCGTTGCTCCTTGTCCTTGTCTGCACAGCAAGCTCGGTTCTCTTTGAATTTTTATGCCGCAAGCTGATGAAAAGGGACAACACCATATCCGACCTTTCCGCCGCTGTAACGGGAATACTCTTAGCGCTCAATCTTCCCGTAAATCTGCCGTTCTGGATGGCGGTACTCGGAAGCTTTGTTGCAATAGTCATAGTTAAACAGCTTTTCGGCGGAATAGGACAGAACTTTGCAAACCCCGCTATTGTCGGAAGAATAGTTCTTATGCTTTCTTTCACGCCGTATATGTCATCCTGGCTCAAACCTTTCTGGTATAAAACTGCCGACCTTACCACCTCGCCCACTCCCCTTGCGGCTGAATGGGTAGTGTCATACAGCAGTTCATCTGACTTTGTTGGGAAAATTACTCCCCCCGTTTCCTATATGGATTTATTCTTGGGAAAAACGGGCGGTTGTATCGGTGAGACCTGCGCTCTTGCACTTCTTATCGGCGGACTTTTCCTTGTTGTGACAAAAGTGATTTCTCCGTCAACTCCCATAGCCTTTGTGGGAACAGTCGCCGTTCTTACATTTATATTTAAGGGCGATGTTCTTTATCAGGTGCTTTCGGGCGGACTTCTGCTCGGCGCGATATTTATGGCAACGGACTATGTAACAACTCCCATAACGACAAAGGGCAAGATAGTTTTCGGAATAGGTTGCGGAATAATCACATTTCTGATAAGAAACTTCGGCGGTTTCCCCGAGGGCGTTTCCTTCGCTATTTTACTTATGAACCTTCTCACACCTTACATAGATAAGCTGACAAAGACAAGACCTTTCGGCTTTGTCAAGAATAAGGAGGTAAAGCAGAATGGCTGAAAAAGAAAATAAATTCAGGACATATATAAAACCGCCTCTTGCGCTCTGCCTTATATGCTTTGTTATGTGCTTTCTGCTTGTAATGGTGCATAAATTCACCTATGTGGACACAACGGGAGTAATCACCGACAAGCTCCGCAAAGGGCTTGACAGTATGCTCACCGACAGCTCAAACTGCGTTATGCTGACAGAATTTGAGGCTGAAAATGTTAACTCCGTTATCGTTGATAAAGAGCAGGGCTTCTGCGCTTTTGAAATTACAGTAAACGGATACGCAAAGAACGGTCTGCATACTCTTGTGGGTATTCAGAACGGCGAAGTAATAGGAGTAAAGGTGCTCACCTGCGGAGAAACAGAGGGCGTCGGAACAGTTGTCACCGAAGAGGACTTCCTCTCGCAGTTCAAAGGAATAACCTCCGCCGAATTTGAAGCGGACACCGTAACGGGCGCTACATATTCCTCAAAGGGAATGATAAATGCCGTTACAATAGCAATGCAGACCTACACTGACAGAAAGGGGGATATTTTCAATGGCAAATAAAACCGAAACAGCCGTAAAGACAAAAGCGGAAGAAAAAAAGAACTCCCCCGATTATTTCTACGAATTTTTCAAAGGCATACTCAAAGAAAACCCCACTCTTGTGGGACTTCTCGGAATGTGCCCCACCCTTGCCGTAACAGCGACGGTAAAGGGCGGACTCGGAATGGGACTTGCGACAATGTTCGTTCTTATCTGCTCAAACCTTATCATCTCGCTTATCAAAAATCTCATTCCAAAGACAGTAAGACTTCCTGCGTTTATAGTAATTATCGCAGGCTTTGTAACGCTCGTTAAATTTCTTCTTGCAAGATTTATTCCGCCTATATCTGAGCTTCTGGGAGTTTATCTTGACCTTATCACCGTTAACTGCATAATCCTTGGCAGAGCGGAAATTTTTGCAAGCAAAAACCCTCCTTTGCTTTCCGTTCTTGACGGTATCGGAATGGGCGCAGGCTTTACGCTCGCACTGGTTATAATGGGAACATTGAGAGAAATTATCGGCTCGGCAAGCTGGTTCGGAATGAAAATTCCCTTCTTAACGCCCGTGTCGATAATCGCTCGCCCTGCGGGAGGATTTTTTATGCTCGGCATAATCATCGCCGTAGTAGGACTTGTATCAAAGAAGAAGCCACCGCAGACCTTAGGCTGTGCAGGCTGTCCGTCAAGAGACAACTGCCCGTCGGCGAAAGGAGGAGATAACTGATGCCCGCAATTCTTGCAGTTTTGCTCACCGCAATGATAACAGATAACTTTGTAGTGTCAAAGTTTATGGGAATATGCCCTTTTCTGGGAGTTTCCAAAAAGCTTGACAGCGCCGTGGGAATGGGTGCGGCAGTTATCTTTGTAATGATTTGTTCAACCCTTGCAACATACCCCTTTTATCACTTTGTACTTGTCCCCTTGGGACTCGACTACCTTTATAATATAGGCTTTATTCTTATCATCGCCATATTTGTTCAGCTTGTTGAAATTATTCTCAAAAAAATCTCGCCCTCACTTCATAAGCTGTTGGGAGTATACCTTCCGCTTATCACAACGAACTGCGCGGTTCTCGGTGTGTGCATACTCAATGTCGACAACGGTCTCTCGTTCGGACATTCGCTCATAAACGCACTCGGCGCAGGTCTCGGATTTCTTATGGCTCTCGTTGTATTTTCGGGAGTACGCGGAAGAATTGAGAACAACGATATCCCCGAGGCCTTCAAGGGAGTTCCCTCGACGCTTGTCGCCGCGGCTATTCTCGTTCTCGGCTTTATGGGATTTTCGGGTATGATTTAACTGAAAGGATTTTAGCTTATGTTAAAAGAATTTTTAATTCCTGCGCTTATCTTTGCAGGTATCGGAGCGGCTTCCGGCATACTGCTCACCCTTTTCTCAAAATTTCTTGCCGTTAAGACCGACGAGCGCGCGGATATGCTTAACGAAGCTCTGCCAGGAGCGAACTGCGGCGCCTGCGGATATTCGGGTTGCGCCGCTTATGCTGAAGCTATCTTAAAGGGTGCTCCGACAAACGCCTGCGTTATGGGCGGAGAGGCTGTCGCCAAAAAAGTCAGCGAAATTATGGGCACAAAGCAGGAGGCGACAGAAAGAAAGGTTGCCTTTGTCAGATGCCTCGGAACTTCGGCAAAGTCCGAAAACAGATTTGATTTTTACGGTATCCCCTCCTGTAAATCCTCAAACAGATTTTACAGCGGAAGCAAAAAGTGTCCCTTCGGGTGCTTAGGCTACGGCGACTGTGCAATGGTCTGCCCTCAGGGAGCTATCGTCATAAAAGACAATCTCGCCTCGGTTGATATTTCAAAATGCGTCGGCTGCGGACTTTGCGCAAAGGAATGTCCCAATAATCTTATCATTGTAAAGAAGATAAGCGATTATGTCGATGTTGCCTGCTCTTCAACTTTTTCAGGAAAAGAAACAAGAACCGCCTGCAAGGGTGGCTGTATCGGCTGTCGTCTTTGTGAAAAGAACTGTCCCGTGGGAGCGATAACCATTACGAATAATCTTGCTTCTATCGACCACGAAAAATGTACCTCCTGCGGAAAGTGCGTTTCGGTATGCCCCGCAAAAATCATTACAGACTGCCGCGCACCTAAAACAGAGGAAGAAAAAAAGCCTGAAAACGCCGAAAATAAGCAGTAAGATAAAATCCCGAAATTTTTTCGGGATTTTTTTATTTTTTCGCTAAAGTTTTCAAAGGGTGTGCCGATATAGTATACAGAAGCCCTTAATCAAGGGTTACAAAAAAATAAAACCGAAAGGATTCGGTTAAATAATATTACATGGAGGTAACATTATGGTAGTACAACACAATCTTTCAGCGATGAACTCAACTCGACTTTTAGGAGTT
>CALZLD010000053.1 GCA_945788225.1 uncultured Clostridia bacterium | reverse complement strand
ACATTCGCTCTGCCGACAATCGCCGTGTCCGCTCCGTTTCTTATAATCCTTCCGCTGTCGTATGTCTTTGAGAGTGCAGAAAGTTCGTCATAAATCGAGTTTAATGTGTCCGAAAGCGCCTGCGGTTCAAGCGCGTCTATATCCTCCTCGGGATAATCCACCCAGGCGGCAAGCTCGCCTAAAATACTCACAAGCCTTTTTGTTACGCCTGAAATTTTTTTATACAACGCACCCTCTTTTGCCGAGTGTGCCGCTTTTCTCGCTTGTTCTCCGCTTGCCGAGATAATGTCTATCACACTTTCCGCCTCGGTGAGAGTAAGCTTGCCGTTTAAGAATGCGCGCTTTGTGAATTCGCCCGCTTCTGCAAGCTCCGCCCCGGAAGAAACCGCCGCCGACAGAACTCTTTTTGCCACGAACACTCCGCCGTGGCAGGAAATCTCAGCAACATCCTCGCCCGTATAGCTTTTTGGCGCGCGGAAAACAGAAAGCACTCCGTCGTCGATTTCTTCGCCGTCGGATATGATTTTTCCGTAAGCCGAGGTATAGCCTTTCATCTCTGCGGCAACTTTGCCCGAAACAGATTTGAAAATTTTGTCGGCAACGGTGAGCGCGTTCTCTCCGCTTATTCTTATAACGGCTATTCCGCCTTGTGCAAGCGGAGTTGATATTGCCGCAACTGTTGACATATAAAGTCCTCCTAAAAAACGGCCTGACAGAGTATGCCAAGCCGAAAATTTTAGTCTATAATGATTTTGCCGTAAAGCGCGGTAGAGTCCATCTCGTCCTCGGGCTTTGGCTTGGGAGCAGGCTTTTTGTAGTCCTTTTCAAAAGATGTCTTTAAATCAAGCGCTCTTGCAGGCTGACCGTTTCTTCTTCCGCCGCGCTTGTTGTATCCGCCCTTGCGGTCGTTTCTTTCACGCTGGGGACGGGGGTTATCCGATGAAATGATAACCTTTCTGTAAGGCTCCTCGCCGACAGACTTTGATGAAACGCCCTCGATTTCTGTTATAACAGAATGGATAATTCTTCTTTCATAGGGGTTCATAGGTTCTAATGCGGCTGTTCTGCCGTTCTTTTTAACGCTTGCGGCAATTTTCTTAGCAAGCTCTTCCAAGGTCTGCTTTCTCTTTTCGCGGTATCCGCAGGAATCAACCGTTATTCTGTAATAGTCCTTTGAATTCTTATTGCAGATAGTTGACGCTAAATACTGCAAAGCGTCAAGAGTATCTCCTCTTCTGCCGATAACTGCGCCCGTTTCGTTTCCTACAATGTCAATTGAAGCTCCGTCCTCTGTTTCTGTTACAGAGAGAGTTGCCTCTACTCCCATTTTTTCGAGTATTTCGGCAATGTACTTTTCAGCCGCCTTATATCTGGGAGGATTGTATTCCGCCTTGATTTTAGCCTCGGACTTTATCTTTCCGAAAAGACCTTTCTTAGCCTCTTCAATAACCTCGTACTTTACTTCGTCGGCGCTTACTCCGAATTCAGCCGCCGCCATTGCAACAGCCTCTTCAACCGACTTTGCACTGAAAATCTGTTCCATATAAATTCTCCTCTCCGTTATTTATCATCATCGTGTTTTATTTCGATACCAAGGTCCTCGGCAGAAACCTCGTCCTTGTATTTCTCTTCCATACGCTTTCTCGCGTCGGCGATAATCTTGCTTTCAAGGTCCTTTTGCATAGACTTTGAAATCTTTATGTTTCCGTCCTCATCTCTGGGGAGCTCTTTTTTTGTTTCTTCGTCAAGGTTTCTTGTGGGGTTGTTGAGCTTTTTCTGCTCCTCTAACATAGCAAGCTGTTTTTCATACATTCTTTCCATGTATCCCTTGCCCTTTTTCTTCTTCTTCTTTTCCTGGTCCTTCTTGACAAGCTGTGCTACCTTTTCGGGTGTATAGATTTTGTTAAGAACAATCTGCTGGAAGAATGAGAATACCGACTGGCATATCCAGTAGTAACCGACAGCCATAGGGAACGAACGCGCGATAAATACCGATATAATAGGCATTATATAAAGCGATAATGTCATAGCGTTCATTGAGCTGTTCATTTCGGGGTTTGTCTTTTTCTGCTGTACCTGTGTGTAAATCATAACAAGGAGCTGTGACACACCCGCAAGAACGGGAATAAGCAAAGCAGGCCATGTCCATGTCGGGTTTACACCAAGGTCAAAGATACCGAGCAAATTCATATCAAAGTTTCCCACAGCGTCAACAAAGCCGGGGATATTTGCGAATGCGTCGGGGTTGTGGTTATAAGCCTGAATGATAAAAAGCTGTGACTGATAGTTCTTTGCAAGGTTGTCAGCGTTCTTTACCGCCGTTGCCCACGCTTCACCGTTTGCCTGCGCCGCAACGATAACATTCTGCGCCGCAAGTGTAGCCTCGGTAACAATGTTCTTTGAAAAGTGCATAATGTGGGTAAGCGGTCTGTAAACAACATCGATGATACCGAAAAGCACAGGGAACTGAATTAAAAGCGGCAGACAGCTCGACATAGGGTTTATTCCCTCTTCGGCATAGAGCTTCATCTGCTCCTCCTGCAATTTTTCGGGGTTGTTTGCGTATTTCTTTTGCAGAGCCTGCAACTTCGGCTGAAATGCCGACATCATAGCGGTGTTTTTCTGCTGTTTAACGCTTAACGGAAAGAGCAGAATTTTTGTCACGAATGTGAAAAGAAGAATTGCAACACCGTAATTCTTAACAAGAAGATATATCCCCCACATAATAAATCCCAAGGGATATCCGAATATTTCATAAATTAACTGCATCTGTTTACTCCTGATTATTTAATTTTCTTTTCGGGAACATGGTCAACTCCGCCAAGGCTCCATGGGTTACAGCGAAGTATTCTTTTAAAAGCAAGCCAGCCGCCGTAGAATATCCCGAACCGTTCAATAGCGGTCAGAGCGTACTGCGAGCAGGTGGGATAATATTTACAGCAGGGCGGTTTTAAGGGCGATATGAACTTTCGGTAGAAGATTATCGGCAATGAAAAAACAAAACGGATAACTTTTTTAATTTTTTCTGTCAACCTTTTTCCCTCCCGCCAGCATAAACGGCACCGCTTTTTTATCAAAAAACGAGGCTATCTGATAGGACTTTACTTCCGCCGCGGCTTGCCTTGCAACAATTATAATATCGTACCCTTTCGGGAACTTGTCCCTTGTTTTATCATAAGCCGCCCTGATAACTCTTCTTGCTCTTGACCTTTTTACCGCGTTGCCGACCTTTTTTGTCGTGGTGATGCCAACTCTGTTTTCACCTTTGCCGTTGGGCTTAAAGTAGACGACAACCGCTCTGCCTGCAATGTATTTTCCTCTTTTATAAAGGGTCAAAAAAACCTTGTTCTCTTTAATAATTTCTTTTTTCTGCATATTTCAAAGAAAAAAGACCGCAATGCTCCCACAAGCAAAAATCCCCAAATAAAATATGCGGCACAACGAATAAATTCGCCACGAGGATGCCTGTGTAAACTGCGGTCAGGTCGTTATCGCATTAGCGATTGTTTCAATTAGTAAGTGAGCTGCTTTCTGCCCTTTGCACGGCGTCTTGCAAGAACCTTTCTTCCGTTTGCTGTTGCCATACGGCTTCTGAAACCGTGAACCTTCTTTCTGTGAAGCTTCTTGGGCTGGTATGTTCTTTTCATTCTTTTTCCCTCCTTGAAAGACCGATTTTTTTATATATCGGCATAAAGATAATTTCACAATTATATATTGTATACTACGGTGACGCTTAATGTCAAGCCTTTTTATGCGGATTTTTTCTTTTCGTTAATTTTGCGCTTTGTGACGCTTTATCTTTTGTGCAAACTGCAAAAGATAGTCTTGATATTTACTGAAAACCGTGGTATAATCTATGTTACAATGCGCCCGTAGCTCAGATGGATAGAGCAATAGCCTCCGACGCTATGTGCCGCCGGTTCGACTCCGGCCGGGCGCACCAAGCACTCGAAAGAGTGCTTTTGTTTTTTGCTTCGCCGTTGGCGAAACCTGACTAAAAGGGTATCGTTCTCACGATACCCTTTTGAATTTACAAAAGATTTACTCCGTTTTTCCTGCACTCTTCCTCCATCGCCTTGGGCCATACCGAAACCTGAACCTCGCCGATATGAGCCTTTTCGAGCAAGAGCATACAAAGTCTTGACTGACCTATGCCACCGCCGATAGTGAGCGGAAGTGTGCCGTCTGCAATCATCTTGTGATAATCATACTTCATTCTGTCCGAAGCGTCGCATTTTTCAAGCTGAGAAACAAGGGATTTTTCGTCAACTCTTATTCCCATTGACGAAACCTCAAAAGCGTCCTCTAAAACCTCGTTCCAGAAAATAAGGTCGCCGTTGAGCGCCCAGTCGTCATAGTCGGGAGCTCTGCCGTCGTGCTTTTCACCGTTTGAAAGAATGTCCCCTATGTGCATAACAAAAACCGTCTTATGCTCTTTTGCGATAAGCTTCTCTCTCTCCTTGGGGGTTTTGTCGGGGTACATTTCAAGCAGTTCTTCCGTCGTGATAAAGTAAGGCGTTTCGCAGATTTTTTTTGTAAGACAAGGGTATCTTAAATTTACCTTTCTTTTTGTATAAGCAATAGCCTTTACAATAGCTTTTACCGTTTCTTTAAGGAATTCTTCGTTCCTTTCATCTCTTGAAATAACCTTTTCCCAGTCCCACTGGTCAACAAAAACCGAGTGGATATTGTCCGCGTCATCGTCACGGCGGATAGCGTTCATATCGGTATAAATTCCCTCGCCGACATTATAGCCGTATTTATAGAGAGCCATTCTCTTCCACTTTGCAAGGGACTGAACGACTTCCGCTTCGCCATCTATTTCCTTGAACGAAAAGTCAACCTTGCGTTCCGTTCCGTTAAGGTCGTCGTTGATACCGCTTCCCTTTCTTACAATAAGCGGAGCGGTAACTCTGTCAAGAGTGAGGGCAAATGAAAGGTTCTGCTGAAAAAGGTCTTTTATATACTTTATTGCGTGCTGGGTTTCTCTTAAAGTCAATGCCGATTTGTAACCGCTTGGAATATAAAGCTCTTTTGACATAATATCACCTCTTATTATCTGATGTTGCCGACAGTTCTGGGATAAAGAATAACATCTCTGATATTGCTGATACCCGTTACATACATTATAAGTCTTTCAAAGCCGAGACCGAAACCGCCGTGAGGAACAGAACCGAACTTTCTTAAATCAAGATAATCGCTGTAAAGGTCAAGATTCATATTTCTCTCTTTCATAGCCGAAACAAGCTTGTCGTAGTCTGCCTCACGCTCAGAGCCGCCGATGATTTCTCCGACGCCCGGAACAAGCAGGTCTACAGCCGCAACGGTCTTTCCGTCAGCGTTCTGCTTCATATAGAAGGACTTGATCTCCTTGGGATAATTTGTGACAAATACCGCCTTTTTGAATACCTTTTCGGAGATATATCTTTCGTGCTCCGTCTGCAAGTCTGCGCCCCATTCAACAGGGTATGCAAAATCTTCGCCCGACTTTTTGAGAATGTCAATAGCCTCTGTATATGTCACCTCGCCGAAGTCGTTTGAGATAAGGTCTGTCAGCTTCTGTGTAAGACCTTTTTCAAAATGCTCGTCAAAGAACTTTATCTCTTCGGGGCATTTTTCGAGTATCTCTCCGATAACGGTCTTTATCATATCTTCCGCGGTCTCAATTACTTCGGGGAGCTCAGCGAAAGCAATTTCAGGCTCAACATGCCAGAACTCAGCGACATGACGGGGAGTGTTGCTGTTTTCCGCTCTGAACGACGGTCCGAAGGTGTAGATTTTTCCGAAAGCCATTGCGGCAACTTCGCCCTCTAACTGTCCCGAAACGGAAAGTCCAGCCTTCTTGCCGAAAAAGTCGTCGGCGTAGTAGTCCTCTTCCTTTTCATAGTCCTTTGTGTAGCCTATTGTCGTCACCTGGAACATCTCGCCCGCGCCCTCGCAGTCGCTGCCCGTGATAAGCGGAGTATTCACATAGGTGAAGTTCTTGCTCTGAAAATATCTGTGAATAGCAGCAGCCGCAACCGAGCGTACTCTGAACACAGCGTTAAAGGTGTTGGTTCTTCCGCGAAGATGAGGCATTGTTCTTAAAAATTCAAGTGTGTGGCGCTTTTTCTGCAAGGGGTATTCGGGCGGACAAACACCGATTACATCAATCTTTTCTGCGTTTATTTCGGGGTTGCCCTGTCTGCCTTCAACGACTGTTCCCGTTACGCAGAGCGACGCGCCGAGTTTCATTGCCTCGTCTGAATATTCAATACCCTTTTCCTTGTCGATAACTATCTGGATATGCTTTAAGGTTGTGCCGTCGTTAAGCTCGATGAATGCGACATTTTTTGAGTCTCTTGCGGTCCTTGCCCAACCGCATACCGTTACTGTCGTTCCGATAAACGCTTTGTCGGAAAAAATTTCTTTGATGTCGGTGTGTTTCATAACTATTCCTCCAAAAAAATAAAAATACCCTCACCCATACACAATAGGGCGAGAGTTCGCGGTGCCACCTATCTTGCCGAAAAATCGGCTTCTCTTTTCGCTTCTTTAAAAAAGCTTTCCGCTTTAACGGGCGAAACCCGATTCCCCTACTTGCGACACCTTACGCTTTCAGTTCACTGCTCCGAAGTGTTATTCGCGCGGACTCTGATATGCGGTTTGCACTGCCCCGCACTCACTTAAAACGAACTTCCGCGTTACTTCTCTTCATCATAGCATTTTAAATATCGAATAAATGATAACACAAAAATTTTTTGCTGTCAATACGAATTTAAAATTTTTCCGTTAATTTCAATGAATTTTTATCTGTCTTTTTATACAAAACATAGATTTTGCTGAAAACTTTTCTAAGAGTTGCACACGAGCGTACAACTTTCGGCACTTTTTGCGCTATTAGTGAAAGGAGTTGTATGAAAATGCAAAAAAATTCTGCTTATACTATTTATAAATATTATCATTTTCCTTGAAATTTAATTTTTTTTGTAGTATAATGTTATTAAGTCTGATTATCTTGATTTTTGGGAGGAATATTGATTATGACATCATTCAGCGCAGTATTTGAAAGCGTTAAAAAGTACATTCTGGAGGCTGAACTCATCACCTCTGTCGGATATAATTCCTGGATAAAAGGTCTTACGGCGGTTGACCTTGAGGACGGCTCTGTTGCCGTACTCGGAATAAACCACGAATTTGCAAGGGATATAGTTGAGAGAAACTATACAGATGTTCTTGAAAAAGGATTTTCTGATGTTATGGGGTTCCCCGTGACCGTTAAAATAATTGTGCAGGAAGACCTCAGAAATGAAATGTACGCCGCAGAAAGAAGCAAGGCGGAAATGGAAAATATCTTTGAGGGCGCAAAGTATGAATACACCTTTGACACCTTTATTGTGGGCAGGTCGAATGAATTTGCATACGCCGCCTGCACTGCCGTTGCGGGAAGCAAATCTTCATCACCGATTTACAATCCCCTTTTCATATACGGTCCGTCGGGGCTCGGCAAAACTCATCTTCTCACAGCTATCGCCCACGAATTCAAAAAGAACCAGCCCTATGCAAACATAATCTATGTAACAGGCGAGGCTTTTGCAAACGAGCTTATCGGCTCAATTCATCAGAAGAAGGACACTTCACAGTTCCATCAGAAATACCGCTCGGCAGACATCTTGCTCGTTGACGATATTCAGTTCATAGCGGGAAAGGAGTCCACGCAGGAAGAATTCTTCCACACCTTCAATGACCTTTACAAAATGGGCAAGCAGATAGTGCTTACCTCTGACCGTCCGCCAAAGGACATCAAAACACTTGAAGACAGAATCCGCACGCGTTGCGAATGGGGACTTATTGCGGACATTTCCGTTCCCGACTTTGAAACAAGAATGGCGATAATAAAGCGCAAGGCTGAGCTTTTACAGCTTGTTATCCCCGATGAAGTCGCAGAGTACATTGCAAACAAGCTTAAAACCAACATAAGACAGTTAGAAGGTGCGGTAAAGAAGCTTAAAGCTTCAAAGCATCTTCTGGGAACACAGATAACTCTTTCGATGGCGCAGAGCGTTATCAAGGATATTCTCACCGATTCACAGCCTATACCCATCACCGTTGAAAATATCATAACAGAGGTTGCAAATGTATATAATGTCACCTCGGACGATATACGCTCAAACAAAAGACAACAACAGATTTCCGTTGCGAGAAAGGTATCTATCTACTGCATAAGAGAGATAACGGGACTGTCGCAGGAAGCTATCGGCAGAGAACTGGGAGGACGCGACCACTCAACAATAACCTACTCACTCAATAATATTGAAGAGGCTCTCAAAAAAGACCAGCATTTAAAAGAAAGCGTCGACGATATCATAAAAAATATCAGGGATAAATAATAAAAAACTTTTCAACAAGTTTTTATTTTCAACTAAACATTTAATCAACAACTTCACTTGGTAAAATTTAGGCTGTTAGTTTCAGTTAAGTTATGTTAAAAACAAAATAAAAATTTTTCCCCGATTTTACTTATCATTTTAGTTCTTTTAACAATTTCCACATTCCCTACTACCACTACTATTCATTTCATTTTTTTATAAAAAAATACGAACAAAAAATTTTTTCATACAAAGAATTTTCAACCTTAAAATCATTTAAAGCGGAGGATACCATTATGACTAAATTCACCTGTAACAAAACTGCCCTTTCGGGAGCAATCGGAAATGTATCGAGAGCAGTAGCTCTTAAATCCACAATAACAGCTCTTGAAGGAATAAAAATAAAGGTTGCCGATAATAAAGTAGACCTGACAGGATATGACCTTGAACTCGGCATCACTACTTCTATCGAGGCGAAAGATGTTACAAGCGGAGAATTTATCGTCAATTCAAAGCTTTTTGCCGAAATGGTCAGAAAAATGCCAGAAGACGAAATAACTGTCGAAGTTGAAGACTCAATGGCGACAAAGATAACAAGCGGAATGGCTTCCTGCTCAATAGTCTCACTTCCAGCCGATGAATATCCCGATATTCCCGTTTTTGACAGAGAAAGAAGCCTTGCTATCCCTCAGGCTCTTTTAAAGAATATGATAGGTCAGACAATTTTTGCGGTAGCAGTCAGCGAAAACAAACCTATTTTAACAGGCGAGCTTTTTGAGATTGAAAACGGTATCTTCAACCTTGTTGCAATAGACGGCTATCGTCTTGCGGTAAGGTCGGAACAGATTGACAACAACGACTATTTCAGATTTGTCGTTCCTGCAAAGGCGCTCAAAGAGGTTTCAAACCTTATGACCGACGACGCCGAAAGCAAGTGCAACATCTTCACAAGCAGAAAGCATATCATCTTTGAAATAAACGGATATTCGGTATTTTCAAGACTTCTTGAAGGTGAGTTCCACAACTATAAAGGCTCTATCCCCGAAAAATCCACATCAGAAGCCATTGTCGGAACAAGAGAACTTATCAATTCTCTTGAAAGATGTATGCTTATTATCAGCGATAAGGCAAAGGCTCCCGTTCGTTGCATATTCGATAACGGAAAGATGAAGATTTCCTGCTCGACCATTATCGGAAAAGTCAGCGATGAAATCAACATTGATTTTTCGGGCAACGCAATAGAAATAGGCTTTAACGGAAGATTTTTCTTAGACGCTCTCAAAGCTTCAGAGACAGACAAGGTAAAATTCGGAATGACGGGCGGACTTTCTGCTATGAAAATTACTCCCCTTGAGGGCGACAAGTTCACATTCCTTGTTCTTCCCGTAAGACTCAAGGACTAAGGAGAATTTATGGAAAAGATAAATGTTGAGATAACGACAGAATTCATTAAACTTGACAGCCTTCTCAAATATGCAGACCTTGTCGAAACGGGCGGTATCGCAAAAGAAATCGTCAAAGAGGGCAGAGTTTCCGTCAACGGAGAAGTATGTCTTATGAGAGGAAAAAAGATAAGGGAGGGCGACATTGTCACGGTTGAAAATTACGAGATAACTGTCGCAAATAAAAAGATATGAACATAAAGCACCTTACTGTCAGAGGCTTTAAGAATATCGAAGAAATTGACGCTGACATCACTCCCACAATGAACATTTTTTGCGGAGAGAACGCAAACGGCAAAACAAATATGATAGAAACTATCTGGCTTTGCAGTGGTTGCCGAAGCTTTCGCGGAACAAAGGACAAGGATATTGTCGGCTTTGATAAAAATTCCGCATTTGTTGAGCTTTTGTTTGAAAACAAAGAGCGTGAAAACAAAATCAGCTTTACCGTTGACAAGAATAACCCCAGGGATAAAAAAGTATTTTTGAACGGAGTAAAGAAAAAAAATCTTTCGTCACTTTTCGGAAATTTCAAGTGTGTTATTTTTACCCCTGAAGATTTAGAGCTTTCAAAAGGCTCGCCCGACAACAGAAGAACCTTTCTTGACATTGCAATTTCTCAGATAAAGCCCGTTTATGTTGTTTCGCTTCAAAAATACAACGATACTTTATCTCAAAGAAACACTCTTTTAAAAGATATTGCATTCGGTTCGGGCGATAAGGATCTGCTTGATATTTATGACAGACAGCTTGCAAAGCACGGCAGTTATATCACAACTTTAAGGCGGGAATATTCTTCACTTTTATACAGTTATGCAGGCAGAATTTATAAAGATATGTCCCGCGGACTTGAAACCTTAAGTCTTGCATATTCTTCAACAGTTTTTAAAGAAGATGTTGAAAACAATATGATGGAAGAATATTATCTGAGTAAGCTGAAAGCTGTCCGCGATGACGATAT
>CALZLD010000052.1 GCA_945788225.1 uncultured Clostridia bacterium | reverse complement strand
ACAGGAACAAGACTGCCGTCCTCGCCCTCTTTTACAAATGACGATGTTCCGTCCTCATCGGCAGGCTTTCCGCTTGTTTCATCAGGCTCTGTGAGGATAGTTACGCTCGTATCGGGGGTAACAAGTGCGGTGTTGCCCGTGGGGTTACCGTCCTTGTCAAGAAGTTCAACTTCAACCTTACCCTGCAAGGTGCTTTCTGTGGTAATAAACGAGCCGTCCGACTGTTCCTCAACAGATACAATGAAGCTTGTTCCTCTTACCGCCATTGTGGACTTCGGCGTTGAAACTTCGTATGAAGAATTTGCCGAAAGCGGATTTGTAAGCTCGTTGAGGATTGTTCCTTGTTTGAGGTTTATCACCGTTCTGCTGTCCGACGAACTACCTGTTGCTGTAAGCTCAAGAACAGTTCCGCCGTCAAGAAGAACATACTTGTCGCTGTCCATTGAAATTCGCAGAGTGCTGTCATCTCCGACAACAAGAGTATCTCCGCTTTCAAGGTTCATTCCCACATAAGCGTCAAGGTCGCCTGTGCCGGATCTTGTAACAACGGCTTCGCCCGTCATTTCAAAAACCTTGATTACTCTGTATGCTTCCTCTTTGTTAAGAGAAACTCCGACAACCGTTGCAACAGTTCCTGCAACAAGAACAGTTGCGCTGATAACAATTATCTTTGTTTTAAGTGCCATAGCAGAAATTATTGATTTAATACCCAATCAAACCGCCTCCGTTTATCATAATAAAAAAGGGAGCTGACGACCGAAGCCGCACACTCGGGACAAGTCCCTACAAATGCAGCCCGACCGCCATACTCCCGAAAAGTTCAGAAAGTTTAGGCTCACGCTTTGCGCCACCGATTTTCATCGGCTTTGCCTTTTATTTGTTAGGCGCATTATAACATATATAAAATATATTTGCAATACTAAATTAACAATTTTGTCACATTTACGAAAATATCAGCCAAATATAGCCATTTTAAAGGCAAAAAGAACAATGCCAAGCTAATATATTATCACAGTAAAGCACTACATCAGCCCAAGATTTGCAAGAAATTCAGCCGACCGCTTCTGATTTTCTATGGACGAGGTTTCAATAAGCACCGATTCTGCCGCCGACAATTCGTTTTCAAAATGCGATTTGAACTTGTTCCAGTCGATTTTTCCGTCTCCGACAGCGAGATGAAGGTCGTTTTCAAGGTCGTTGTCGTTTATGTGCATATGCTTGACAAAGGGCGCAACGCTCTTTACCCAGCCGTCAATATCCGAGCCGTATATCACCGCGTGGGCATAATCAAAACATATCCCGAAATTTTTCATATCCGAAAGCCTTTTTGCAAGCGTCGTGAGCATATCTGGCGAGGTATCAAACATATTTTCCATATAAATTTCAAGGTCGGGATATTCTGAAAGCGCCTTTCTGAAAAATTCCTCGTTGCAGTCAAGCCAGTTGTCAACATAAGACTTTGCCGTTAAGGACGGGTTGTGGTTTGTGTGGAAGACTACCCCTTTTGCTCCGATTTTTCGAGCAATATCAAGGCTTGTGTATATCCTTTCTTCCGAAACGGCGCGGATTTTTTTGTCGCTGCTGAAAATGGTGACATCAAAGAACGCTCCGTGCATTGTGCAGTATTCGGGCAGTCTGTACGACTTATATCCGCCGATAATTTCTTCCGTCAATTCGTGATTATCCATAACATCGGGGATAAAAAAGTCGTTGTACTCAAAACCCAGGTCATATTTTTTTGAAAGGGCAAGGCTTTCCGTTATATTATCACGCATGGGAATTATAAGAAACTTACTCATTGACAAGCTCCTCCGTTTTCTCTGTTGTTTCCTCGTTAAGTCCTGTAAGAGAGTATACAAAAACGCCCTTTGATTTTCCCTTCAAGGGAATTTCTCCTATGGGTTCAACGGTAATTCTGTCCTTGACTTTAAGATAAACGCTCTCGCTGATAAGCACCTGTCCCCTCTTGGCGTTAGCTTCAAGGCGCGCGGCGGTGTTTACGGTATCTCCTATGGCGGTATAGTCCATTCTGAAATCGCATCCGATATTTCCCACAACGGCGGGACCGCAGTTCACTCCAACTCCGAATGCAACGGACTTTCCGTATTTTTCAAGGAACTTGCTCTCTATGGCGTTTCCTCCGCTGACAATATCCCACGCGGTCTTGACGGCTCTGTAAATATAGTCGTCAAGGTCAAAGGGCGCGTTGAATACCGCCATAGTAGCGTCGCCGATGAATTTGTCAAGCGTTCCTCCGTTGCTGAAAATCGCGTTTGTGGTGAGGTTTAAATAGCTGTTTAAGATGTCGACTACCTCTTCGGGTTCAAGGCTTTCGGACATTGGCGTAAAGCCTCTTATGTCCACAAAAAGAACGGCGACATCGCGGTTTTCTCCGCCAAGCTTTATGTGATAGTTGCCCGATTTTGCGATTTCTTCAACAACCTGCGGAGCAACATATTTTTTGAACGCGGCGGTGATTTTTCTCTTTTCTGCCGCTTGTTCGGCATATTTTCTCACAAGGTTTATAAGATAGAATATAATAGCGCAAAGCGGAGCGTAAAGGAGCGGAAAAGCCGTTCCTGCGTTGAAAAGAAGTATCCCCGAAACAACGCAGCCTGCCGCTATGACAATAACAATTGGGGTTGAGATTTTTATTGCAAGCTTTTTTGAAATAAGATAAACCGCGCAGGCAATAAATGCAACAACAAGCGAAGATACCACTCTGTTTGCAGGGGCGGAGCTTCTGCCGTCAAGAAGTCCCTGAACGATATTTGCGTGAATTTCCGCTCCGTACATCTGGTCGGCAGAGTTCGGAACGGCAAACTGGTCCTGAAGTCCCGGAGTATACGCTCCGATGATAACTATACAATCCTTGAAAATTCTTGCGTCAACCTTGCCGTCAAGAATATCGCAGAGCGGAATATGCTCATAGTCATAAGGTCTGCCTGCATAAGCTATCCACATTCTTCCGTTGTTGTCAAGAGTGGGGAGAGTTTCTTTTGTTCCCGTCACTTCGCAGTATTTTGAATAAATCTGTGACGCAAAGCTTTTGTATGTAACACCGTTCCATTCCTCCGTCAGCATTGTCGAGCGGACTATTCCGTCGTCGTCTGGGGCGGCGTTGACAAACCCCGTCTTTACATAATCTTCGATGATAGGCTGTTCTATCGACTCAACATTGAAATGGTCTATATAGGCTTTGCCCTTTTCATCTGTTTTATAGGCGGAGTTGTAATTCACAAACGCGCCCGAAACTACTCTGTTATTCTCTTCACAAGCCTTTTTGAGAGCCTCGTCGCCCTCTTCGTCCATATTGCCGAAAATCATAATATCCATTGCGATAACGGCAGGGCTGTCGCCAAGCTTTTCAATAACTTCGGCATAAACTCCCCTCGACCATGTTCCGAAAGGGCCTATCTCCTGCAAGGTCCTGTCGTCTATTGCTACTATCTTGATTTTATTGTTTATTCCGCGGGGGCTCTGATATATCTTATCCTGCAAAAGACTGTCGAAAGAATAGAAAACATCAAAAAAGGTAATTGAAAATGCAAGGACAAACACAAGGACAGTCTCGATAAGAGTCAATAATTTCGGTTTATTTTTCATTGCCGTTCCCCCGTTTTAATTTTTTAGTACAATTATATCACAATATTTTTTTCTTGTCACTAATTTATGAAATTTTTATTAAAATTTTTGTAAATGATGTTTACAACATCGGCAAAATATGCTATACTTATAAAAATTTATCTGAATATAATATGAAAGGATAGTTGCAGTATGGGTAACGCGGTTTCTTCAGATGTTCTGCTTGAACAGATTTTCAGCATAACGCAGAATCTTTATAAAGAGATTTCCAACCCCGATAACGATACCGAGGACGACCACAACAAAATATACAGGCTTCTTACCGACCTTGGCAGAACTCTTGTCAATGCGGACAGAGCAAGCTTCTGGAAGTGGGACAAGAGAAACCACTCGTTATGGACAACGGCGGCTGTCGGCGCGGGAAGAATAACTATCCCCGAGGGCACGGGGCTTGTGGGAAAAGCGCTGACCGAAAGGCGCGCCATTGTCACAAACGACCCGTACAACAACCCCGATTTCAACTCTGATGTTGACAAGAAAACGGGATATGTGACAAAGTCCATACTCGTTATGCCCATTTCAAACTGCAAGGGCGAATTTATCGGCGCTTATCAGGCGATAAACAAGCTTGACGGCGAAGGCTTCGACCTTGAAGAAGATGTAAGGCGTCTTTCTCTTGCGGCGTTTATATGCGGAATAACTCTCGAATCCGACAGCTTCCTTGACGATTCCCGTCACGACAAGCTCACCGAGCTTAAAAACAGAATGGGCTTTTACAGCGACTACACCAAGATTTTTGAAAAAATCCTCACCGATACAGAAAAGGACAGATGCGTTTCGCTCTTTATCTGCGACATCGACCATTTCAAAAAAGTCAACGATACATACGGTCACAACGCAGGTGACGCTGTTCTCAAACATGTGGCTGAACATTTCCGCATAAATTCCCGTATCTGCGACGGCGTTTACAGATGGGGCGGCGAGGAATTCATCGTCGTTCTGCCCGACACGGACATTACTCAGGCGGCTGACGCGGCAGACAGGCTGAGAGTATGCATAATGGAGTCTGTCTGTCATTTTGAAGAGCTTGACATCAAGGTGACTATGAGCTTCGGCGTTACTCAGCTTGATATGTCAAAGTCCATTGAGGATAATATCAAGGACGCTGACGAAAAGCTCTATAAAGCAAAAGAGGGCGGAAGAAACAGAGTTATCGTGTAAAATATTCACACATATACAAAAACAGTCGGACAATCGTCCGACTGTTTTATTTTTATTTTCCGAACACGCCCTGCAAAGCGTCTATAACCTCGTCCATATTGATGGGCTTTGAGATAAATCCGTTCATTCCGCAATTTTCGGCGGTTCTGCGGTCCTCGTCAAAGGCGTTTGCAGTCATCGCAACAACGGGAATATGCGCAAGCTTTTTGTTTTTAAGCGCTCTTATCTGCTTTGTCGCCTCATAACCGTCCATAACGGGCATCTGAATGTCCATAAGAATAAGGTCAAAGTCCCCTGCCTCTGAGGACGATATTCTGTCCACCGCTTCTTTTCCGTTTTCGGCGGTGTCAACTTCAAAGCCGTAGCCTTTAAGTATCTCAACGGCGATTTCCATATTAAGCTCGTTATCCTCAACAAGAAGAATATGCTTGCCCTTGAAGCTCTTGTTATTCTCAGGTGACGGCATAATCTGCTGTTCTTCGGCTTTTTTCTGCCCAAGAGCCGTCAGCAGCGACTCCCGAAGGTCCGACATAAACATAGGCTTTGAGCAGAACGCGGTCACTCCCGCCGCTCTCGCTTCTTCCTCTATATCGTCCCAGTCGTATGCGGTGAGGATAATGATAGGAGTATTGTCCCCAAGACTTCTTATCCGTCTTGTAACTTCTATTCCGTTCATATCGGGCAGTCGCCAGTCAATGATATAAGCGTGGAATGCGTCGTTCATTTCAATAGACTGCTTTGCGCGAAGAACGGCTTCTTTTCCGAACATTGTCCACTCGGAGCGCATTCCTACCTTTGTGAGCATCTTTGTCACGCTGTCGCAGGTGTCAAAATCGTCATCGACAACAAGCGCCCTGAGACCTGACAGCTCGGCGATTTTTTCAACGCTTCTGCGCTCTGATTGCAGGCGGAGAGTAAGATTTATAACAAATTCCGTTCCCTTGCCCTGCTCGGTGATGACTTCTATCGTTCCGCCCATCATATCAATGATGTTCTTGGAAATAGCCATTCCCAGACCTGTTCCCTGAATTTTACTTACCGTCGAGGTGCGTTCACGCTCAAAAGGCTCGAATATACGCTCGGCAAATTCCTTGCTCATACCGATACCCGTGTCCTTTACCCGTATCTCGTATATACCCTTGCCCTCGGGCGCGTTATGTATCTGAGTAACTCTTACGGAAACCGTTCCGCCCGGTGCCGTGAACTTGACAGCGTTTGACAGAAGGTTTAATAGAACCTGATTTATTCTTGTCTTGTCGCATAAGACATCTTCATCGGTGACATCCATAACATCCATATAAAGTTCAAGCTGTTTTGCGTGAATTTGTCCGCCGATTATTGTCTTTATATCGTGAAGCATATCAGAAAGATTTGCCTCGACTTCTTCAAGCTGAATTTTTCCGCTCTCTATTCGGCTCATATCAAGAATATCGTTTATAAGCGAAAGCAGATGATTGCTTGATGAAAGTATCTTTGAAAGATAATCCTTTACCTTTTCGGGATTGTCAACATTTGCCGTCGCAAGCGTTGCAAAGCCGATGACAGCGTTCATAGGCGTTCTTATATCGTGGGACATATTTGAAAGGAAGGTGCTTTTTGACTTGTTAGCACTAATCGCCATATTAACGGCGTCTTCAAGCTCTTCGTTTATCTTCTTGTCCTTTGTTCTGTCTGAAAGAACGAGGATATATTTCTTTTCGCCCTGAATTTCTCTGCAAAGGGCGGTAACATGGAACCAGCGCCGTTCGCCCGTTTCCTGATGAATATATTCCCTGCTCCATTCCGCCTGTTCGCCCGAGGCGATATCGGGGAGCTGGTCGAGGACAAGAACTGTATTCTTATCCGAAAGAAGCTCGTCAACAACGCGGATATTTTCGCGCACTTTTTCTTCGGATATTCCCACAAGCTTTTCAACATTGGGACTTACATAGTCAACACGGAAATCTTCTCCGTCAAGCATCATAAAAATATCGTCGACATTGTTTGAAAGGGTTGAGAACAATTCCTCGCGATAGAGGATTTCGGTGTCTTTCTTTGAAAGATTTCTGCGGTAACGCACAAAGGCAATAACCGCAAGCAAAACAACAACAGCCACTGCGACTGCCGTTACCATAAGCATTGTGCTTGATTGCAAAGCGTTCATACTGGAATTGACAATGCTTGTGGGGATAACTCCGAGTACTGTCCAGTTTTCAAAACCCACAGCCTCATAAACAAGATAATAGCTTGTATCGCCCGCGGTAAATGTCGTAACGCCCGAACGCTTCTGCTCAAAGTCGTCTTTAAGAGCTTCTATTTCTTCTCCGCTCATATCGGAATAATCTTTGAGCATAGCCACAAAGTTGTGTATCTGTTTTGATGATGGTTGAGCGTTGTCGATAATTACTCTGCCGTCGGGGTGAATGACATAGCTTGTCGATTGTCCGTCAAATGCTGAAATATCAAGCGTTTCAACAAGGTCCGAGTTATTGAAGCTTATGGCAATGGCTTCATAATCAAAGCCCTGATAGCTGTTTTTGTATGCGGGAACGGCAAACACCATTATCTCAGGCTGACCTGGGACAACGGATGATACCGCAATGTCCTTCTTTTCAAGAATAAGCTCAGGTAGCTTGGTTTTAAGGTCAAGATACCCCGTCTTTCCGTCGGCGGTGAGGTATCCTCCCTCCCGTGAGATAAAGTAGAAGTCGGTAAAGCCCGCTTCCTTTTGCATACTTTTAATATACGACTTTACAAGCTTGTCGTTGTTTGTATCACGGAGATAGGGCGTCCACATACGCAATGTCCGCCAGTTCTTTCCGACAAGATTATCAAGCGACTGGTTTGACTGATGATAAATTTCCGTCAGGTGAGCGGAGCTTTCCTCGAAAATCACATCCGTAATAAAGTTATAGTATTTTATTCCGACCATAATAAGTCCGAAAATAAGTACAACGGATAATAATATGCCCATCAGCTTTTTTCGCATATATGTCCACCCTCCTTTCGCAATTATTTTAAATAATTATTTATTGATTGTCACATACTCCGTCGGAGCGTCAAACTGTCCTTTGTTCTTCATCATTTCAAGAAGTAAGTCAAAGGTGTTGTATTTCTCGGGAAGAGCCGAAACTTTCTTTTCCTTCAAAGCCTCGGGCATAGGGCACTTACAGTAGGGCGAAGTTTCCATATAGTCGTCATCGCCTATCATAAATACCTTGTATGTCTTGCTTTCGTCAAGGGGCTGTCCGTTTATTGTAATGTCGCCGAGTGTGAATGTTCCGTCGCCGTTGTCCTTAACGGTGTATTCCATTCCGCTTGTTACGGGAAGAATATTCTTGTGGCGGACAGGGTTTGAGCCGTCCTCCTTGACATTTACAAGCCACTCCATAACTTCCCTGATTTCCGCGCCCGTGTATTCAGCCTGATAGGGAGCTGTCTTGAATGCGATGAACCATTTGAGCTGTTGTTGGCTGTAATCGCCCGTATAAACGGGAGCTGTCACGACATTTGAATATCCTATTGCAATATCGTCGCCCATATATGAACGCCAGGTGTTTATAAACGATGAAGCCGAAGGTATACCGCGGTCGGTAAACTTGAATTCATAGCCCTTGTTCTGAGTGAATACCGCCTCGGTTTCGTTTGATGACGCAGGCTTGGTAAGCTGTGCGTTGAAATCCTCATAAGCCTCTTTTGCGCCGTATTCGCCCTTAATCATCTTCTGTGCGACATCTTTTGAAATGCTGAATATTTCTGTTGAGGCAAGTCGCATATACATATGGTTGCTCTCAATGCAGGGCTGAACCTCTCTGAGAACATCGTTGAAATCCATATGGACTGTCTTGTTGTATGAAAGAACAGCAGAACCCGACGCAAGAAGACGCTGACCTTCCTCGCTGAATATAGCGTCAAGAATTTTCATAACGGCATCTTTTTTAGCCTCGTCCTGCTCAACGCTCTTGCTTACCGCTACCTGACAGATAGGGTATGTAAGTATCCAGTTGTCCTTTTCTTCCTCACCGAAATAAGGGAGCATAACAGCGTTGATATCGTTGTTGTTTCTTGCATAAACGGCGTCGGTTGCCGTTCCGCGCATTACCGCAAGCTCGCCCGCAAGGAAAGGTCCCGATGAGTCTTTGAACTCGTTTTCAACATCTTCGGGCTTGATTTTCATATCCTTTATGTACTGCTCGTATTTTTCAAATACAACGGGCCAGACCTTGTCGTCAAGACCAACCTGTCCGTCCTATGTTTCACTCTCGTACTGCATACGCCACATTGAACCTTCAAGGCTCATAAGCTCGGGTATTGCACAACCCTGCATAGTTTCAAGGCAGGTGTAGTCAGAGTGAAAGTCGGTTGTAAAGCTCTTTATGCCGAGTTCTTCAAAACGGTTTAATGCGTCAATAAATTCGGCATAGTTTGTCGGCAACGGAATGTTATTTTCTTCAAACAAATCAACATTCGCAATATATCCGTCAATCTCCGCGCACATAGGCAACCAGCGGATAGCTCCGTCTGTTTCACGGTTGTTTTCTATATAACTGCTGTAAAATGTTCCTACAATTTCAGTCTCGCTCATATCCATAAGCTTGTCCGAAAGGTGCGACGCGTCGTTTATAGAAAATCTTCGGCAGGTGATGATGTCAGGCATTTCTCCTCTGTCGTTGAGGTCGCTGTAATAAGCCATTGTGTTATATCCCGTAACAAAGGCTATGTCAATATCGGGGAACTGCTCTGCAAGCCAAGGTGTGAGTTTTTTACTCATAGACTTATCCCACAGATACATTGTTACCTGAACTTTTTCGTCTTTTTTTGCAGGCTCTACGGTCTGCTGATTGCCGCTTTCGTTACCGTTTCCCGATTCAACATCGGGCTTTGCGGTACAGCCTGTGATACCCATTATCATCACAAGTGCTGCCGCCGCGGCAAGAATTTTTTTGAACATTCGCTGTTTCCCCTTTCGTGACAGACTTTTTGCTGTCAAAACCAGATTGTGTGTTATGTGTGATTTTACCCGCAATATTTTTGCATATCTATACAATTTTGCCTTATTTTCGCTGTTTTGTCAACCTTTTTTATTGCATATTAAGACTTTATTCACAATTATTTTAGCATTTTCTTACTTTTAATACAAATTTATTCCAAAGACATTTAACAACTCCTTGTCATAGCAAAAATAAACCCCCACGGACAGCTTTCCGCGAGGGTAAAAAATCTCTCATATCTTACATTCAATTCGCCTTAGCCGAGGGGTGATTATCTGGTTTTCGGGAATGAGCGAATAATCGTACAGCACCTTTGAATGATTATTGAGGATAACCTCTTTGTGTATTATCTGTTTATTTCTGTCAAGAGTAAGTCTGTAAACCTGACTGACGCGGTAAAAAACTCCCTCCTCCTCAATAAAGCCGTAATTTTCCTCAATTATGCGGTATACAAAAGGAAATTTCTTATCAGAGCGAAGCTCCCCGAAAAGCACGCCGTCTTTTTGCCATATAAGAAGCTGAACGGGGCGGTCGGTGGTATTTTTAAATCTGTAATCAAAGTTTTTATAGCTCACGCTCGTTCCCGTTCCGAACGGGACCTTTCTGTGTGCGTCGGGAAAAATTGCGTCGCTGTGATGATGAAGCTCCGTAACTGTCAGGGGGCTGTTCAGAACAAGCCAGTGAATAAGGTTTGCAAGCTGACAAAGCCCTCCGCCCGTTCCTCTTCCAAGCTCTCCTCTTTGTATCACAAGACCGTCAAGATAACCCTTTTCTTTTGTGGGACTTCCCACAAGCTTCCAGAAAGAAAAGGTTTCGCCCGGATTTATTATGATACCGTTTATTTTGTCCGACGCAAGTTTTAGGTTTGTTTTTTTGTTTTGTTGAAGCTTAATATCCACTCCGCTGAGCTTTCGCATTATCTCGGAGCTGTGACTTTTTATCACAATGGGCAAGGGAGTATGGCTGAATGTATCCGAAAATTTTTCTTTATGCAGAATGTCTTTTATATCGTGAAGCATATTTTCCTTTTGTTTTGATATTTTATAGCACAAGGGTGATATTTCGCAGAAATATTTTCTTTTCACTCAATCTCCCCCCTACAATTCTTGTTATAATAATTATACATTTTACCGCCGCGATGTCAATAAATTCCGTATATCTGTAATCTATTTGTAAATAAATTTCCTTTACTGTATTGAGTATATGTGATAGAATGAAAAACAAAGTATAAATGAAAAATTTTCCTCGTCTTTGTTGTATTATTATCAGAAAGACATTTTTTCAAGGAGGACATTTTATGAGAAAGATAAAATCCATAATAGCACTTGTTCTTTGCATATCGACTCTCTCCGCCTGCACT
>CALZLD010000051.1 GCA_945788225.1 uncultured Clostridia bacterium | reverse complement strand
CCCGTCAGCATACCCTCGATAAAGAAAGGTATTCTGATAAAGGTGTTTGTCGCACCCACATATTTCATAATGTTGATTTCACGGCTTCTGGCAAAAACGCTGGCTCTTGTCGCGTTTGATATTATTACCATCGAAACTATCGCAAGCGCAATTATTATCGCCGACGATATTATCGCGATGGTTGATTTTAAACTTGTGAGGATAGAAGCAAAATCATCAGGCGATTTTATGTTTATGATATACCCTTGCGAAGCAAATCTCGCGTCTATATTAGTTATAGTTCTTCTCATCTTTGAAACATCGGATATCTTTATCCTGAATGCGTCGGGCAAGGGGCTTTCTTCAAAATAAGCAAAGATTTCGTCTGCATTTTCATACTTTGCCTTTTCGTCCTCCCACGCCTGCTCCTTTGAATAGAACACAACGCTTGAAACATTCTCCGTTGATTTTAAAAAGCCGTCAATCTCGGCTATTGCCTCGTCGGTGATGTTGTCGTCAAGATAGAGAATGACCTCGTTACGATTTTCAATTCCGCTTACAAAACGGTTTATGTTCATTGTGGCAAGAAGCGAAAATCCCACAAGCAACAAAGAAACAGTCAGAACGCAGAAAGAAGCGAAAGACATAACTCTGTTTGTCCAGATATTTTTTACACCCTGTCCCACAAGGTATTTCATACTGCTAATTCGCATAATATTCCTCCTCCGTATTCTCTCCGGGGAGTATCTGGTCGAATACCACCGAGCCGTTTTTCATCGCTATCGTTCTTCCGCCAAAATACTCTACAAGCTCCTGCTCGTGAGTAACCATAAGAACGGTAGTTCCGCAGTTGTTTATCTCTTTTAAAAGCCTTACTATCTGAAACGAAAGCTCAGGGTCGATATTTCCCGTGGGCTCGTCCGCAATGATAAGAGCAGGGTCGTTGACAAGCGCCCTTGCAAGAGCGACTCTCTGCTGTTCTCCTCCCGAAAGCTCACGGGGGTAGCATTTCAATTTATCCTGCAATCCCACAAGCGCAATAACCTTCGGCACTCTTGAACGGATATACTTCTGCGGAGCGTCGATAACGCGCAGAACATAAGCTATATTATCATACACCGTCATATTCGGGATAAGTCTGAAATCCTGGAACACTACTCCTATCGTTCTTCTGAGATAGGGTATCTTCCTCTGCTTTAATTTGTTGAGTTTAAATCCGTTGACGATTACATTGCCCGATGTTGCCGAAACCTCTTTGAGTATAAGCTTTATCAGGGTACTTTTTCCCGCTCCCGAAGCGCCGACAACAAAGGCGAATTCACCGTCCTTTATTTTAAGGCTGACATTATTCAGGGCGTCAACGCCGTTTTCATAAGTCACCGAAACATTTTCAAATTCTACCACAAAAAGTGATCCCCTTCCGTTTTAAGAAAAATGCTGATAAAACAAATTATAGGGCAACAAGGGGTATCCGTCCTCTGACGGCACCCTCTGCCACCCCTTTGATTTTTAATCGACTAAAATTTTGTCGGATTAGCCGAAAGATACTTTCTTACCATAAGCGCTATCTTAAAGATTATAGCGTGGTCAAATTCTCTGAGGTCAAGTCCCGTCAGCTTCTTTATTTTTTCAAGACGGTAAACAAGCGTGTTTCTGTGAACAAAAAGCTTTCTCGAAGTTTCAGAAACATTGAGGTTGTTTTCAAAGAATCTCTGTATTGTAAAGAGCGTTTCGTGGTCGAGAGAATCAATAGAGCCTCTCTTGAAAACTTCGTGCAGGAATGTTTCACAAAGCGTTGTGGGAAGATGGTAGATAAGTCTTGCAATACCAAGGTTGTCGTAGCTTACAATAACCTTATCGGTATCGAATACCTTTCCGACTTCAAGAGCAATCTGCGCTTCCTTGAAGGACCTTGCAAGGTCCTTTACTCCCTGAACGCAGGTTCCTATTCCGACATTTACTCTTGTATAGAATTCGCTTGAAAGCGTATCCGAAATAGAACGGGCAAGCTTTTCAATGTCCTTTGACTCGACATTGTTCTTTACTTCCTTGACAAGAACGATATCGCTTTCCGTTATGTTAAAGACAAAGTCCTTGCTCTTGTCGGGGAAGAGGTTCTGTATAATGTCATAAGCAGAAACATCGTTTGAAGAAACTATTCTTATTAAAAGAACAACTCGGTTGATGTCGGCGTTGAAGTGAAGCTCTCTCGCCTTGATGACAACATCTCCGGGGAGAACATTGTCAAGCACGACATTCTTGATAAAGTTGTTTCTGTCGTATTTTTCATCGTAATACTGCTTTATGCTTGAAAGGGTGATAGCCATAATAGAGGCGTATCTTGACGCGTTTTCGTCCGTTCCCTCGACAAATACTGCATAATCGGACCTCATATGTGTTCCGAACGGCTTATATGTATAACCGTCGCGGATGAATACATCGTGAGAGTCGCTCAAATCAAGAGAAACAAATTCGTTTGTTGTTCCGATTTTAGTGAGGTCACTGCAAGCGATAATTGTCGCCGTTTCGTCCACCACGCCGATAACGCAGTTCATCGTATCCTTCATCTGATGGATAAGCCCTTGAAAAAGTCTGTTAGACATACCTTTTATCTCCCTCGTTGTTAATAAATAGGGGCGCTTTGCCCATTACCTTACTATTATACATAACTTTTTTCGTTTCTGCAAGAGTTTTATGGCATTTTTACTCAACTTTTATTTGATAAAAAGTCGATTTTGCAATATACTCACAAAAACATACCTCTGACATCATAAATACTACATCATTTTTAGACAAAATGTGTTAACAATTTGTTAACTTTGTAGAAAAACCCACTATTTACTTGTGTATATCCGACAAACAAAAGCAAAAAATGTTACCCTTTTGTAATATATTAACCTCAAGGAAATTTTTTGTGAACAAAATATTAACAACCATATTAAAAAATAACCCGATAACAATGCGTTATCGGGCGAAAGTGTTATAGGTTTTATTACTTGTTCTCGTTAAATCCGCTTTCAACAAGCTCAACAAGCTCGTTTACTGCTGTTTCTTCGTCAGCGCCGTCAGCAATAACTCTGATAGAAGTTCCGCCAACGATACCGAGTGAAAGAATACCGAGAAGGCTCTTAGCGTTTACTCTGCGCTCTTCCTTTTCAATCCATATTGAAGACTTGAATTCATTTGCCTTCTGAATGAAGAAAGTTGCGGGACGAGCGTGAAGACCAACCTGATTCTGAACCATTACATCTTTAACAAACATAGTTATACCTCTCCTAAATCAAATCTTATCTGCCATCAGACCTTTTGTCTAACTACATTATACTCTCAAAGAAAATTTCCGTCAATGTCATTTTACACACAAAAAGCCAACAGACCGCTATTTTCTTGCAATTCGATAATCATTGTCAATTATTGCGTTTGCGTTTTGTGCAAAATGCTATAACTTTTTTCACCATTTTATAAATTCCTACATTTTAAATGTTAGTATTTTACAAATTAACGCACAAACCCATCTTTTTCCGCATTATTTTACATTGCTTTCAAAAACTATTTATCCATTTTTACCAATACTCTGCAGATATTTTTCATACATATCGGGGCGGTTGTTCTTTGTTATCTCAATGGATTTTTCCTTACGCCAGTCGTCGATGTTCTTGTGGTGCCCCGAAAGAAGAACTTCGGGCACCTTCATACCCTCCCATTCTTCGGGCTTTGTGTACTGCGGATATTCCAAAAGCCCGTTGTAGTGGCTTTCGTCCTCAAAGCATACATTTGCCGAAAGAACACCGTCGCAAAGGCGTGCCACCGCGTCCGCAACGATAAGTGCAGGCAATTCTCCGCCCGTTAAAACATAGTCGCCCACGGATATTTCCTCGTCAACGATTTTGTCGATAATTCTTTGGTCCACACCCTCATAATGTCCGCAAATAATGAAAATATTCTCTTTTTTGGAAAATTCAATAGCTTTCTGCTGATTAAAAAGCTTTCCCTTGGGGGACATATATATGGTGTGCGGTTTTTGTGGCATATCCTTTGTGACATCTAAAAAACAACGATAAATAGGCTCTGCCTGCATAAGCATACCCATTCCTCCACCGTATGTCGTATCGTCGACTCTGCGGTGCTTGTCCTTTGACCAGTCCCTTATATTATGGCAGTTTACGGTTATTTTACCTGCTTTTCTCGCTCTGCCTAAAATGCTTTCATCAAGAACTCTTTCGCACATTTCGGGAAAGAGCGTAGCAATATCAATCCTCATCAAAAAGTCCTTTCATCTTGTGGATATACATTTTTCCGCCGTCAAGGTCGATTTTTTCAATAACATCGGGTATTGCGGGGATAAGATATTCCTTTTCGCCCGATTTTATGTGATAGACATCGTTCGCTCCCGTTTCGGTGACATCGCAAAGAGAGCCTATTTCTTCGTTTTTGTCTGCGTCAATGACCATAAGCCCCAAAAGGTCCTGAACAAAATAGCTTCCCTCACAAAGCTCTACATCGTTTCTGTCCATAAAAAGAATTTTATTTCTCATATCCTGAGCTTTTTCAACGGTGTCAACGCCCTTTAATTTCATCACAACAACATTTTTCTGAACAAACGAGCGTTCTATCTCTATTGCTTTCTTCCCCTCGTCAAGATAGAGCGTGTCGAATTCACAAAGAAAATCGGGGCTGTCCGACCAGGGCTGAACTCTAACCTCGCCCTTTATTCCTCGCGTTGAAACTATTTTGCCTATTTCAAGAAACTGTTTCATATTTTTCCTCCGCAAATCGCTTTGTATACCAAAAAACGCCCCGTAGGGCGTTTTGTTTTCTCAGTCAATTTCAACCATAATCTTCTGGTTGACCATACCTGCGCCTGCACGCATTACAGTTCTGATTGCCTTGGCAATCCTTCCCTGCTTGCCGATTACCCTTCCCATATCGTCGGGTGCAACATGAAGATGGTATACGATAACGCCCTCGGCATCGGGCTCGTCAACTGTAACACTTACGGCTTCCTTATCGTTTACAAGACCGCACGCAATTGTTGTCAAAAGCTCTTCCATTTCAAATCTCCATTCTCTTATGCCGTATTTTTTGAGGGAGCGTGTAATCTCCGCCAAAACCCGAGGTTCTGACGGTAGATTATTCCCCTGCCCGATGGATTAAAGAACGCCCTTTGTTTTAAGGATGCCCTTTACTGTATCAGTAGGCTGTGCGCCGTTAGCTATCCACTTCTTTGCCTTTTCTGCGTCAACATTGATTACCGAAGGTTCCTTTGTGGGATCGTAGTATCCGATTTCTTCGATAAATCTTCCGTCACGGGGATATCTGCTGTCAGCGACAACGATTCTGTAGAAAGGAGCTTTCTTAGCGCCCATTCTTCTGAGTCTGATTTTAACTGCCATTGGTTTCACCTCCAAAAAATATACTGTTTATTCTAATGCGTTGATTGCATTATAAGCTAAAATTTCATTCCGTTCATATTAAATCCCGGCGGAAGTCGCAGTTTGTTGCGCTTTCCCTTTGCGTTTTTGCCTGCAACGCCGAGCTGTTTCATCATCTTCTGCATCTGCTCGAACTGCCTTAAAAGCCTGTTCACATCAGCAACGGTGGTTCCGCTGCCTGCGGCAATTCTTCTCTTTCTCGACGGATTTATTATAGACGGCTTTTCTCTTTCGGCTTTCGTCATTGAAAGAATCATAGCCTCAAGCCTTCCGAACTGACTTTCGTCAATGTCGTCCTCGTTGATTTTTCCCGCAACGCCTGGGAGCATTCCGATTATCTGCTTTAACGAGCCCATTTTCTTTATCTGGCGCATCTGTTCAAGCAAATCGTCCATTCCAAAGCTGTTTTCTTTAAGCTTTGCGGCAAGCTTCTTGGCGTCGTCTTCGGGAACAGCAACCTGCGCTCTCTCAATAAGAGTGAGAACATCGCCCATTCCGAGAATTCTTGAAGCCATTCTCTGCGGGTGAAACTGCTCAAAGTCGTCAAGCTTTTCGCCCGTTCCGACAAATTTTATAGGCTTGCCCGTAACGGCAAGAACCGAAAGCGCCGCACCGCCTCTTGTATCAGAGTCAAGCTTTGACATAAGCACGCTGTCTATTCCCAGCGCCTCATCAAAAGACTTTGCAACATTGACAGCGTCCTGACCTGTCATAGCGTCAACAACAAGCATAATCTCATTAGGCTCCGTTGCCGCCTTGATGTCTTTAAGCTCCTGCATAAGAGCTTCGTCTATATGCAGACGACCTGCGGTGTCAAGGATAACAATGTCGTTGCCGTGGTCCTTTGCGTGCTTTACAGCCTCTTTTGCGATGGTGACGGGGTTAATCTGTCCCATTTCAAAGACCTTTACCCCTGCCTTTTCGCCCACGACCTGCAACTGATTTATAGCGGCGGGACGATAAATGTCACACCCTACAAGCAGCGGTCTTTTGCCTGCGTCCTTAAAATGCTTTGCAAGCTTTGCCGAATGTGTTGTCTTACCCGAACCCTGAAGTCCGCACATCATAATAATGCAGGGCGGCTTTGAGGGGATATTTATCTTTGAGTTCTCATTACCCATAAGGGCGATGAGCTCTTCGTTGACTATCTTTATTACCTGCTGAGCGGGGGTAAGGCTTGAAAGAACTTCTTCACCGACAGCTCTTTCCGATACCTTTGCAATAAAATCCTTTGCGACCTTATATGAAACATCCGCTTCAAGAAGTGCTAAACGCACCTCGCGCATAGCGTCCTTTACATCGCTTTCGGTAAGTCTTCCTCTGCCTTTAAGGCGCTTAAAGACATTATTCAGTTTTTCGGAAAGTCCTTCAAACGCCATTTTCAGTAATTCTCCTTAAATAATTTATATGCCGTAAATATCCTCGCTTGTGAGAGCGGAATAAGGTATTTCACCAAGCTTAACGGCTGTTCCGCTGGCAATAACGGTTACGGTGTCGCTTACCTGAATATTAAGTCGCAGACAAACAACAGCGTCCGCCTTCATTTCAAGCGCGGCATTTTCAAGGTCTTTCAAAGCCTCTTCCGTCGCCCATCTGATAAAGTTCTTAGGGCCGTAAACCGAAGACGCGGCATTTTCAAAGCCAAGACCGGTGACAAGCCCCAACGGGATATGTTCTCGTCTTTCGTCGACCTTTTCGGTGTTTACCATCATAAAGCCTGCCATATAAACTCCTCCGTTAAATCAAATTATGTCCTTACTCTCTTTAACGCATTCCATAATCATTTCTGCTCGGATAGAAATATTTCTCGAATAATTATATGTGGTACTTTCTTTGTTTATATCGTTTGCAAGATTGTCAATCTTTTCAAGCAGTTCTGTGTATTTCTGAAACTTCTTGACAAGTCCCAGCTTTTCTTCATACTCAAAAAGCTGTTGTTCGCCGCGCTTTATACTGTCGCGAACGCCCTGTCTTGTTATCTTTGCCGTTTCGGCAATTTCCGCAAGCGATAAATCCTCGTCATAGTAAAGCTCAATCATATCCCTTTGCTTGTCGGTGAGCAGTTCGCCGTAAAAGTCGAACAAAAGCGCAATGTTAAGGTCCTTCGCCAACGGTAACACCTCCAACAAAAAACAGGATATGTAAAGCAAACGCACTTTACATATCCCATTATAACCTTAAAACAAATCTTTGTCAAGTATTTTTTAAAATTTTACTTGACATAATCAAGCGGATTTTTGAACACACCGTTTTTGATGACCTCAAAGTGCAGGTGGTTGCCCGTTGATTGTCCCGTGCTTCCCACAGCGGCAACGGGTTCGCCCTTTATAACTTTCTGTCCTACGGAAACATAAATGGCACTGCAATGAGCGTAATGGGTGAGCGTTCCGTCATTGTGCTGGATATAGAAGTTATAGCCGTAGCCGTATTTTATCTTCTGCACCTTTGTGACAACGCCCTCTTCTGCGGCAAAAATGGTCGTTCCGTACGGAGCGGCAATGTCAATACCCTTGTGTCCTCTGCCGTCGCCCATATACGAGCTTATATATCCGCCTGCAACGGGCCAGCTGTAAATACCCGTTCCCGTTATCTTTATTCCCGTTATGGGAGCAAGCGGCTTTGTTCCCACTTGTACCTGCGCCGCTTTCGGATCAGAAAGCACCGCGCTTTCAAGAACAGTTCTCGAAACCTCAATGCCGTTGTGATATACCACATCGGCGACAACTCTTTTTTCGCCCTGAACGCCCTTGACCACCGTTCTCGAATCGCCTTTATAGAGGCTGTCGGTCTCGGTTCTTACCGTTTCGTATGGTATTGCCTCGTTGTATGTTTCCTGCTTTACGACATTTACCGAAAGATAAGGCTCCTCAACGCTGACGGTAATTTCATCGCCCGGTCTTAAACTTGTCAGTATTCCGGGGTTCATCGCCGCAAGCTCAGCTGTCGTAAGGTCGTATTTCTGGGCAATTCCGCTGGGGGTATCACCCTTTTCTGCGGTATAATAGACAGCCGTCGCATTCGACGAGCCGAATGTATCTATTATCTCCTTGCTTTCAACGATACTGTTTGTGAGGAACAATCCGTCCGAAAGCTCAACATCCTTGTCAAAGAAGACATCCTTTACATCTTCGTCGATATATCTTGAAAGTCTGCGCGAAAGCATACTGTCAACCGTCTGTCTGTCCTTGACTGCTCCTAAAAATTCTCCGTCAACATAAACTCCGCAAGCCTCGACAATATCCGCGTCCGAATTTATGAGCAGTTTGTCCACAAGCTCGTCGGGCGTAACGGTGTCAGCCTCATCGGTGATAAGCTTAACGGCAAGCTTCGGCGTTATCGTGACCTTTTCATCGCCCTCGACATAGGTTATTCTCTCCTGCAAGGATTTTTCGGTTTCGTCATATTCGCTCTCGGTGCTGAGTATTCCAAGGTTCTGTCCCTTGTATTCAACTCCTACGCCGTATGAAAGGTCGGCGACCTGATTTATCACAGAAAGCATAAACGCTACCGATATTATCGGCAATATCCAGTTAAAAGCCCGTACCGCATATCCTCTCGCGTGCCACATTCCTTTAAGAATATGTATAACAGCAACCTTTGTCGCTTTGAAAAATCCCTCGTTGACAAATGCCGACTCTGTATCTTCTTCAAGCCAGAAGAAAAAGTCGCTTACCTTATCCTTTTCTTCAATGAATTCTTTTTTCCTTTGAAGAAAATATGTCCTCATATGGCTCTTTTCGCCGATTTTATTGATTACTTTTCCAAAAATTCTTGAAAAGAACTTTTTTATTCCCGAAAGAACAGTGACCGCAAGATAAACGATATGCGCGCCGAGCTTTGTCATAAACCGACAGAAATTATAGTTCATTTCGCCGAATATTTCGGATATCACATTCTTTTTTGTATTATCGGGCACATTCGCCATACAGCACTGCTCCTTTCCTTCAAAATTTCGATAACAAGAACTAATTATACAAAAAAACGGCAAAAAATCAACCTCGCGGAAGATTTTTTCGCGAAAATTTCAAAAACTTTGTGCGTTCTTGCTAAAAATACGAGGCTGTTTTCGTCTTTTTGTACATATATTTTTTACATAATTTTCTGATACAGTAACAAATTTCCGCGCAGAATAGGAATTTCCATAATATCCCGCAAAATAAAAATTATTACAAAAAGGTTACAATTTTATCTCAACAGCTCCGCCATATCATCGGGCAAGGGACATTCAACCGCAACCCTTTCATTACTGACAGGGTGAATAAAAGAAAGCCTTCCGCAATGCAAAGCCTGCCTTGACAACAAAGATATATCTCCGCCGTAAAGCTCGTCCCCTACAAGAGGGTAGCCTATATGCGAAAAATGCACTCTTATCTGGTGGGTTCTGCCCGTCAGAAGCTTTATTTCAAGCAGAGTAAACCCATTCTTCGTCATTTTCGGAGCATACTCCGTCACGGCATATTGTCCGCTTTCATCGACCTTTCTTTTTATAATGGTGTCCCTTTCCCTCGCTATCGGAAGTTCAATCCGTCCGCTTTCTTTAATTTCTCCTTTTACAATCGCAAAGTATGTCTTGTCGGTATTTTTTTGCAACAAAGAAGCCGAAAACGGATTTTTCGCAACGGCGCAAAGTCCCGATGTGTCCTTGTCAAGACGGTTAACGGGGCGAAACGTTGCTCCTTTATACACCGCCGAAAAATAGTTTCCCAGAGTGTCGTTATAGTGGTTTATCGACGGGTGAACGGGTACTCCGAAAGGCTTGTTAAAAATAACAACATCGTCATCGTCATAGACAATGGGAACATTGAGCGCAGTATTTTCTTCAAGGCGTTTTTCGTCCTGCATAATTACCGAAACGACATCTTTGCACCTTATTGTATCTACCGTTCTTGCTACTTTGTCGTTTATGAGTATCCCCGACGAATACTTTACCGAGGTGATAAGCCTGCGTGAAAGGCGCTTTTCCTCTTTAAGATATCTTTCAACAGTAAAGCCGTCAAAGGACGGCTCTACAACAAAATCTATTCTTCTCATTTCTTTTCGTCAAGTCGCATTGTAAGAGAAATTCTCTTTCTCTTGACATCTACATCAAGCACTCTTACCTTGACAATCTCGCCCACCTTGACAGCCTCCAACGGATGCTTGATATATCTGTTGCATATCTGAGAAATATGCACAAGTCCGTCCTCGTGAACGCCTATATCCACAAACGCGCCGAAGTCTATTACATTGCGGACAGTTCCCGTAAGTTCCATTCCCGGCTTTAAGTCTTTAAGCTCCATAATATCCCCACTGCGTAAAAGCGGAGGAGGAAGTTCGTCTCTCGGGTCCCTTCCCGGTTTTTGAAGTTCCTTGACAATATCCTTTAAGGTGGGAACACCCACGCCCGTATCTGCCGAAAGCTTGTTGTATCCCAGTTCTTCCGCCTTTTCGGCAATTTTATCAGCGCCCGACTTTATATCCGCAAGCTTGAAGCCACATTCGTCAAGAAGCTTTTTTGCCGCGTCATAGCTTTCGGGGTGAACGGCGGTGTTGTCAAGAGGATTTTTTCCGCCCGAAACACGCAAAAAGCCTGCGCATTGTTCATAAGCCTTCTGACCGAGTTTAGCAACTTTAAGAAGCTGTTTTCTGTCGGTGAACGAGCCGTTCTCCTCACGGTATGCGACAATGTTCTTTGCAACTATCGCATTTATTCCCGCAATGTGAGAAAGCAGTGAGTGTGAAGCGGTGTTAAGGTC